>NZ_CP128355.1:1800000-2100000 GCF_038789205.1 Staphylococcus hsinchuensis | reverse complement strand
AATTGCTTTAGTCATGCCAGTAAATTTAGAACATTCATTTTTATCATTATTATATTATGTAATTATGTCATTTATATTTATGGTAGTGGCATCAACCATTTTCGGATTGTTAACCGTTATTAGAAAAAATGTAAAGTTTCTGTTTATTATAATTACTGTTATTTCTTTTTTAATGGTACCTATCATTTTTATACCAAATAATAGTAATTCTATATTGATACATTTGTTTATGTTAAATCCATTTTTCTATTTAATACAAGGTATTGCGCAATCAGTAGTACTAGGTAGAGAAAGTTTGAAAAACTTACCTTATCATTTATATTTCTATATATGGATTGGATTTGGCATATTTATTATTTTCACTTTAAATAGAATAGTGGCACATAAAAAACATCATCAAAAACTATTAGATCAAGAAAAGATGGCAACTACTAATAAAGATTATCAAGAAAAAAATGATACAGAAGACAATGATACAAGTGAAACTACTTCATCAGAAAATATAACTACAAAGTAAACTCATAAATCAAAAAGGGAGCAAGACGGAAATCTAAAAGTTGTAATTAGATTTCAACGTCTTGCTCCTTTTGTTTTAATTAGCAAACAATTTCTTTTGTAATTTATCTTCACTAAATACCCAACCGATATAAGAATGATCAATTTGATTGTGTTGGTTTAAATGGACAATAGCTACGAAAGAGTAGTGATCTTTCCTTAAATAACGCAAATCAATCAAACGAACTTCTGTCGTATTATCATCTAATGTTGTAGTTTGCCAACGATAAATGGAAGAGAAATTAAGAAATGTCTTAACGTTTTTATCATCTTTAACGTAGTTTAATAGTTCTTCACTGAGTGATGGTTGGCGTTTTGTTTTGTCGCTAAAGACAACATTTTTGCCAAAGCTTCTTCCAACATAATCATGAGCTTCAGTTTGAATTGCAACACGCCACTCCATAAAACGGATTGTAGGTGCCACAAAGATTTTGACTGGTTTATGCTCATTTTGAATTTGTCTTAAAGCTTGTTCTTTGATAAGGGCTTGCATTCTAAATCTAATAATGTAATATACAACAAGTAATGCTACTATTGGAAAGAAAACTGCATAGGGATGTACACCCATAACCCAAATCATAATTCCAATACATCAAATGGCAAAGATTATTGGATCAAAGGTATTGATTACACTGAGTTGTATCCATTTTGTAGAAATTGGTCTGAGCGCTTGCGTCCCATATGAGTTAAAAATATCTACAAAAACATGTAAGAATACAGCCAATTGTGCCCATAACCATATATGTGTAACATCTATGTTTTTGAAAAATATATAAACCAATAGTGCGATTAATAATGGCCAAAATAGTGTAAAAGGAATTGAATGTGTAATGCCTCTATGATGTGTAATATAAGTGGCGTTATTTTTTAACTTTAAAACGGTGTCACTATCAGGTATTAAAGAACCACCAACTAAAGTGGTTGCGGTGGCAGCAAAGGGGCCAGCCATAGCTGGATCTTGGGTAGCTAAAGCAGATAGGGCGACACCCATTGCAATGTGAGTAGCTGTGTCCATATATTTTCACTCATTTCATGTCGAATTTATATTTATTATAAGCGATGTGCTTTTATATTAAAAATAACAGAGTTATATACACAACCAATAATTTTAAATAATAAGAGAAAGAGATGTTTTTTATGTATTCCGAAGCTAATTTTAAATCAAAATTAATACATTGGTTTGATGAAAACCAACGTCAAATGCCTTGGAGAGAAACGACGAATCCGTATTATATCTGGCTCAGTGAAGTCATGTTACAACAAACACAAGTAAATACTGTAAGAGAATATTACTTAAAATTCATTAATCGTTTTCCTACAATAAGTGATTTAAGCAAAGCTGAAGAAGATGAAGTTTTAAAATATTGGGAAGGGTTAGGCTATTATAGTCGTGCTCGAAATTTCCATACAGCAGTTAAAGATGTAGATGAAAATCATGCCGCTACTGTTCCAAGAGATCCAGAAATATTTAAGAAACTAAAAGGTGTGGGACCTTATACGCAAGCTGCTGTCATGAGTATTGCATTCGATCAACCTTTGGCTACTGTTGATGGTAATGTATTTAGAGTTTGGTCTAGATTAAATAACGACAACAGAGATACGAAATTGCAATCAACACGTAAGGCATATGAGATAGAATTATCGCCTTATGTACAAAGTCAATCTGGCACGTTTAATCAAGCGATGATGGAACTAGGTGCATTGGTTTGCACACCAAAAAATCCTCTTTGTCTATTTTGTCCGGTACAACAACATTGCGAAGCATTTGAACAAGGAACGGTATCAGAATTACCTGTGAAATCAAAAAAGATTAAAAAGAAAAACGTAAAACAACATGTGTATATTATTAAAAATCTTAATGACGAAGTGCTCATTGAAAAGCGTAAGGCAAAATTACTGAACAATATGTGGGAGTTCCCAATGTATGAAGCCACTGCATCTGAGGGTATAAATCAAGCTTTAAATATTGATATTCCAATTTCAACAACACCGATAAAACATTTGAAACATCAATTTACTCATTTAACGTGGGATATAGATGTGTTCGAAGCCAAGACAGCCGTGGATCATACAAAAACAGAACTACCTGAAGAAATGACATGGATGAAAATGACAGATAAAGAAATGTATAATTTTCCAGTAAGTATGACGAAAATTTATGAATTTATTAAGAAACAATTTTAGATTCGTGGTTAAACTCAGACTTATGTTATAATGCTCTATGTAAAAAATAAAAGGTGGTGTGGAGCATGGTAAAAGAGTCCATACCTAAAGAAGGTCAGACAATTAAAATACAAAGTTATAAACATGATGGTAATATCCACCGTGTTTGGTCTGAAACTACAATTTTAAAAGGTACGGATCATGTTGTTATAGGTGGTAATGACCACACACTCGTTACTGAGAGTGATAGTCGCACTTGGATTACCAGGGAACCTGCAATCGTATATTTCCATTCAGAATACTGGTTTAATGTGATATGCATGTTCAGAGAAGATGGTGTTTACTATTATTGTAATTTATCTTCTCCATTCGTATGTGATGAGGAAGCGTTAAAATACATCGATTACGATTTAGATATCAAGGTTTATCCAAATGGAAAATACCATCTATTAGACGAGGATGAATATGAACAGCATATGAAACAAATGAATTATTCATCAGATATTGATAAGATTTTAAGAAGAAATGTAGATATCCTTCAACAATGGATAGAACAGAAGAAAGGTCCCTTTGCTCCAGATTTTATTAAAGTGTGGCGCGAAAGATATAAAAAAGTAAGAAATTATTAAGCACATTTGATGTATAAAAGTTAATTATCGTTTATAGTGAAGTGCGTGAGACAGAAATTGTAAGGTTGAGACAAATGATTTAGTATACTGAAGGCCATATACAGCGTACTAATTTGTCCCATCCTCTATAAATGTAATCGCTATATAAACATAATTAACTCTCAGTCATTGTGCGTTTACAACAGCCTAGTTGAATGATCAACATAGGCTGTTTCATTTGTTTAATAATAAGGAGGTAAATCAGATTATGATTCGCAGATATTTGCAATTTGTTAAGCCTTATAAATGGCGAATCATTGCCACGATAATAATCGGTATAATTAAATTTGGTATACCTATGTTGATACCTCTTTTAATAAAGTTTGTAATTGATGACGTCATTAATAACAGCGGAATTACAACAAACGAGAAGTTTATGAGACTTGGTATTGCATTAGGTATTGCCTTGTTTATTTTTGTCATTGTGCGTCCACCAATTGAGTTCTTACGTCAATATTTAGCGCAATGGACAAGTAACAAAATATTATATGATATTCGTAAGAAATTATATACGCATTTACAAGCACTAAGTGCACGATTTTATGCAAATAATCAAACTGGGCAAGTCATTTCACGTGTTATCAATGATGTGGAACAAACGAAAGACTTTATTTTAACTGGTTTGATGAACATCTGGTTAGATTGTGTGACTATCGTCATCGCATTATCTATTATGATCTTTTTAGATTTCAAATTGACACTGGCAGCAGTACTTATTTTCCCAGTTTATATATTAACCGTTTATTTCTTCTTTGGACGTTTAAGAAAATTAACACGTAAAAGATCACAAGCTTTAGCGGAAGTACAAGGCTTTTTACATGAACGTGTTCAAGGTATGTCTATTATTAAAAGTTTTGCCATCGAAGATAACGAGGCAAGAAACTTTGATAAACATAATAAACATTTCTTAGAGAGAGCATTTAACCATACACGATGGAATGCCTATTCATTCTCTGCAATCAATACAGTGACAGATATTGGTCCGCTCATTGTCATTGGTGTTGGTGCATACTTTGCTATTACCGGATCAATTACTGTAGGTACGTTAGCAGCATTCGTCGGTTATTTAGAGCAACTCTTTGGTCCGTTGAGACGTCTTGTTTCTTCATTTACGACATTGACGCAAAGCTTTGCATCAATGGATCGTGTATTCCAATTAATGGATGAAGATTACGATATAAAAAATAAAAAAGGTGCCCAACCGATTGAAATTAAAAAAGGGAATATTGAATTAAATGATGTAAGCTTTAAATATAACTATAACGAAGCAAAAGTATTAAAAAATATCAATCTAAATGTTAACCAAGGTGAAACTGTTGCCTTTGTAGGTATGAGTGGTGGCGGTAAATCAACTTTAATTAATTTAATCCCTCGTTTTTATGACGTATCAGAAGGTGAAATTAAGATTGATGATACAAATATTAAGTCATACTTAACAGGAAGCTTGAGAAACCAAATCGGTTTAGTTCAACAAGACAATATTCTGTTCTCAGATACGATTAAAGAGAATATATTATTAGGTCGACCTGATGCTACAGAGGACGAAGTGATTGAAGCGGCTAAGATGGCTAACGCACATGATTTTATTATGAACTTACCTGAAGGTTACGATACAGAAGTAGGGGAAAGAGGCGTAAAACTATCAGGTGGTCAAAAGCAACGTGTTTCAATTGCTCGAATCTTCCTAAATAATCCACCAATTATTATTCTTGATGAAGCGACAAGTGCACTTGATTTAGAAAGTGAATCAATTATTCAAGAAACACTTAACATATTGAGTGAGAACCGTACGACGTTGATCGTAGCTCACAGACTTTCTACAATTACACATGCAGATAAGATTGTAGTATTAGAAAATGGTCAAATTGTAGAAACAGGTACGCATCAAGAACTCATAGATAAAAAAGGTGCTTACGAACATCTTTATAGCATTCAAAACTTATAGAAGAATATTTATTGATATATTAAAAGTAAGATATATATCTTTGAAAGAGCCCATCCAAAAGATTATTAATTTAACCTTTTGGATGGGTTATTTTTATAAAAAATGCTATTAATCGCTTACGTAAAAATCTCAGTACCTAAAACATTCCGTATCTATATCATTGATACATTATATTTTATAATGAGTACATTTAGATAGGTGCCTTGCAATTAATAAAAAAGGCAATTTCTATATTGTTTTAATAGAAATCGCCTTTTCCACGTGTGAAAATATTTCATGTAATAGTTATTTTTAGATTATAAATCAAAATCTTCTTCGTAAATATCAATTTCATTATCATTTCTATGATAGGAGAAAAAGCTCATACGCAAACGATCAAGATGTTCTAAGATATGGTGATATTCCTCGATAGCAGAAATAATTTGCATCACATTTGAATAAGTATAGCCATCTTGATATGGGTCTTTAATGATTTCTTTAATATATGCATCAATTAAATCTTTCTTTTGAGGGTTTTGTATTTGTGTATCAAGTTGACACACATCATAACGTGCTTTTTTAGATAGACTTATGAAAATCTGTTCATGATACGCAATCAAATCATCGATTTCTAGTTTGATTTGCAATAATAATTCTTGATTTAAGTTATGCAAATCGTTTTGATAACGGTTCATTTTCTTTAAGACTTCATAAGCTTGACGTGTACTACGCACGACCTCTTTGAAAAGTATCTTTTTTCTATTTTGTGAATAAGTTTTCTTTTTCGACCATGGCTTTTCTTCTGCATAATAAGCATAAGTTTGTTCAAGTTTGTTAATCCTTTTGCTAATAAGCCCTCTGTCTTCTTTAATATTATGGTAATCGGAAGTATCATTGAGTACTAATTTAAACCACACGAAAATATCAGAGCATATATTTAATGCATTATAGTAAATCTTAGATTCAAATTTTGGTGGTAAAAATAAAAGATTGACGAGGGAAGAACTGGTTACACCTATCATTACAAGTATAAAACGGTAAAATGCAGAAACATAGAAATTTCCGGTGTGCTGTCCCATTATAATTAAAGCTGTCACACTTGCTAACGTAGCAACATGAGCTAAATTAAATTGGAATAAAAGTGCAATGAGTAAAATAACAGTTACACCCATAATTACAACATTATCGCCAAATATTGTAACCATTGCAACAGCGAGTAAGGCACCAACAAAGTTACCAAGTGCTTGTTCGGATACGGTCTTAAGTGAACGATAGACACTTGGTTGCATTGCTACCACAGCACTGACCCCAGCTATTGCTTTTAAACCAGCTTCATTCGGTAATAGAGAAGCGATAAACAAAGCAAGTATAATGGCTATACCTGTCTTAAGAATACGAGCTCCTAATTTCAAACGTACCGCTCCTTCATTATATTTATTTGTAGTTAATACTTGTTATACAATGATAATGAATAAAATTCAAGTTTATTTCATTTGACTGAATGCGTAATCTGCTGCATCTAATGTTTCGTCTATATCTTTTTCTGTATGTTCTGTTGTTAAGAACCATGCTTCAAACTTAGACGGTGCAAGGTTAATACCTTGATGTAACATGAGTTTAAAGAATTGAGCAAAGGCTTCACCGTCTGTATTTTCTGCTTGATCATAATTGCTTACTTTTTCATCAGTAAAATAGAGTGTTAAAGCACCATAAACTCTGTTGACAGTTGCTTTAATTTGATGTTTTTGAATAAGTTTGTTTAAACCTTCTTCTAAACGTTGGCCAAGTTGGTCTAGCTTGTCGTAAACGCCATCTTGTTCTAACACTTCAAGTAAGGCAATTCCTGCTTTCATTGAAAGTGGATTACCAGCCATTGTACCAGCTTGATAAGCAGGACCTAATGGGGCTACTTGTTCCATAATGTCTTGATTACCACCATATCCACCAATCGGTAGTCCGCCGCCAACGATTTTACCAAATGCAGTTAAATGTGGGTACACTTTATATAAATCTTGTGCAGCCCCATAATGGAAACGAAACGCAGAAATAACTTCATCATAAATCACTAAACTCCCATTATCGTGTGTGAGCTGATTTACTTCTTCTAAAAAGCCAGGCTTCGGTTCTACCATACCGAAATTTCCAACTATAGGTTCTACTAATACGGCAGCAATTTCATCTCCCCAATGTTCTAAAGCTTCCTTATAAGCTTCAATATCGTTATAAGGGACGGTAATAACTTCTTTGGCAACGCTTTGTGGCACACCAGCTGAATCTGGAGAGCCTAATTGAGAAGGGCCACTGCCGGCTGAGACTAACACTAAATCAAAATGTCCATGATATTGACCTGCAAATTTAATAATCTTATTTCGATTCGTATAAGCACGGGCGATACGAATTGTTGTCATTACTGCTTCAGTTCCAGAATTTACAAAACGAATCTTTTCCAATGAGGGAACGGCTTCTCTTAATTTTTTAGCAAAGTCAATTTCAATTTCAGTAGGTGTACCATACAACACGCCTTGTGCAGCTTGTTCTTGAATTGCTTTTGTAATGTGTGGGTGAGCATGGCCAGTAATAATTGGTCCATAAGCTTGTAAATAATCGATGTATTTATTTCCATCAACATCATATAAATATGCACCTTCACCAGAGCGCATCATTACAGGAGCGCCTCCACCTACAGCTTTGTATGAGCGAGAAGGAGAATTTACGCCACCTAATATATATTCGTCAGAGAATTTTTGAAGTCTTTCACTTTCGTTAAAATTCATGTGTATCAACCTCTTGTAATTTAATATTTTCGACTATTATCGTATCATAAAATAAAGTATAAACAGAAATAGGTGAGACATATGTTACAAAAAGGAGATCAGTTTCCACAATTTAATTTAGAAAATCAAAATGGTGAAATCATTTCAAAAGACGCATTAAAAGGAAGTAAAGTGATTCTATACTTTTATCCAAGAGATAATACGCCTACATGTACGACAGAAGCTTGTGATTTTCGTGATAATATTGCCTTATTTAATGAAGCAAATGTGAAAGTTTATGGTATAAGTGGAGATTCAAAGCGAAAACATCAAAATTTTATTAATAAACTAGATTTGAATTTTGATTTACTCGTAGATGAAGATTATAAATTATCTGAAGAACTTGGCGTTTATCGAGAGAAGAAAGCATTCGGTAAAACTTCGATGGGAATTGTAAGAACAACTTTTGTTCTTGATGAAGATGGAACAGTTCTTGACCTTATAGAAAACGTTAAAGTTAAAACACAAATGCAACAATTAAAAGATATATTGGGGTGATAGAATGAAAGTGGTTGGATTAAGAAGATTAGGAGATATGGAAGATAAGCTACAACAACAATTTAAAGATGTTGATTTCATTTTTACCGATGGCGTATCCGAAGTAAAAAAGGAAGATCAAGATGATTTAGATATTATATTTGGTTATGATGGCAACATATCTCAATCCTTTCTAGAACAATGCCCTCAATTAAAATGGATTGCTTGGTACTCAACTGGTGTAAATAATTTACCACTTAAATATATAGATGAAAATAACATTTTATTAACGAATGGTAGAGGGATCCATGCGAAACAAATGGCAGAATTTATAATCGGCTTTATTTTAGACGACTATAAAATGATGAGAACGTCTTATGATAATCAAAATAATAGAAAGTACGATTCAAAGATTACTGCACCTATGGTTAAAGGAGAACGTATACTATTTTTAGGAACTGGCAATATCGCTCAACGTACCACTACTATTGCAAAAGCACTCGGTCTTCATATTACTGGTGTAAACACATCTGGTAGATCAGTTAAAGATTTTGAAAAAACGTATGCAATTGATGACCTAAATGAAGCGCTAGAACAAGCGGATATTGTAGTAAATACTTTGCCTGAAACTGAGAAAACAGTTCACCTACTTAACAAAGCACATTTTGAACGTATGAAAGATACTGCTCTGTTTATTAATGTAGGTAGAGGTACAATTGTTAAAGAAGAGATAATTATCAATGCATTAAAAGAACGACTAATAAGATATGCATATTTAGATGTATTTGAAAATGAACCCCTGAAATCCAATAATCCATTATATGACCTTGAAAACGTAACGATAACTGCACATATAACAGGAAATGGAGCAGATCACAGTAAAGAAGCGACACTATTATTCATGGATAATTTATCCCATTTTCTCAATTACGGTAAGTTAATTGAGAATGAAGTCGAACCACAAAATGGTTATTAAGTTGATTCTGACATTGTTTATTGACATTCCACACTTTTAACAGTTATATTAATATTAAGTAATAATCATTATTAAATAGAAAGATGGTGAGGGAAATGAGTGCAGAAATGGATACAATTGAACACGAATTAGAAGATTCGATTGCTACATTAAGACAAGCCGGGATTAGAATTACTCCCCAGAGACAAGCAATTTTAAAATTTATGATTGCTTCGCATACACATCCAACTGCAGATGAAATTTATCAAGCACTTTCACCAGATTTTCCTAATATAAGTGTTGCTACAATATACAATAATTTACGTGTTTTTAAAGAAACAGGTATAGTCAAAGAATTACCATATGGTGATTCTTCTAGTCGTTTCGATTTTAATACACATAACCATTATCATGTTATATGTGAACAGTGTGGTAAGATTGTTGATTTCCATTATCCACAATTGGATGAAGTTGAGCAATTAGCCCAACACGTAACTGACTTTAATGTAACGCATCACCGTATGGAAATTTATGGTCTGTGTAAAGAATGCCAAGATAAAAAATCTAACAGTTAATTGAAATCTTAAGCTGTGGTTTCTAAAGTGATTGCTAAGATATAACAGCTTTATGAAACCATGATTGTTATGTTAAGGATAAGACATTGAATTGTCTTATCTTTTTTTATTTTCACAAAGTTTATATACGCTGAGAAACAAGTGCTTAGTAGTGGTTGTATGCAAATAAGGCTTTTTTAATAGAAGAAATGAGAAATGGCTAGTTATTTATATCTAATCTCGTCAATGTAAAGTAATAAAAGAGGCGTTATTAATATAAAGATTTACATAGTCATTTACACTATATTTACATTTAATACAATTAAACAATAATAAAACGTTTGAAAGGTAAAATTAAACTAAAAATATCCTTGAATATGATTGACTATGCTATTTAAAGTTGATATTATAAAAAAGTCGTCAAAACAAGAGCGACAAAAACAGTATTAGCCTTTCCTTATCAATTCAAAAAAGTGTAAAATTGATACTTGTTAATTGGTTGAGAAGGTAATACAATAGAAAACGTTGAGTTCAAAAAAACACAACAAACTTAATAAATAAAAAAGAATTTTATTATTGACTTAATATTTACTTAATGTTAGAATAAATTCTTGTAACGTGAAAAAATGAACATTGAAAACTGAATGACAATATGTCAACGTTAATTCCAAACACAACAACTTAAAGTTGTTAAAAAGTGTTGAAGAAACACATTTAGTATTATGAGCTAATCAAACATCATAAATTTTTATGGAGAGTTTGATCCTGGCTCAGGATGAACGCTGGCGGCGTGCCTAATACATGCAAGTCGAGCGAACAGATAAGGAGCTTGCTCCTTTGACGTTAGCGGCGGACGGGTGAGTATCACGTGGGTAACCTACCCATAAGACTGGAATAACTCCGGGAAACCGGGGCTAATGCCGGATAATATTTAGAACCGCATGGTTCTAAAGTGAAAGATGGCCTTGCTATCACTTATGGATGGACCCGCGCCGTATTAGCTAGTTGGTAAGGTAACGGCTTACCAAGGCAACGATACGTAGCCGACCTGAGAGGGTGATCGGCCACACTGGAACTGAGACACGGTCCAGACTCCTACGGGAGGCAGCAGTAGGGAATCTTCCGCAATGGGCGAAAGCCTGACGGAGCAACGCCGCGTGAGTGATGAAGGTCTTCGGATCGTAAAGCTCTGTTATTAGGGAAGAACAAATGCGTAAGTAACTGTGCGCGTCTTGACGGTACCTAATCAGAAAGCCACGGCTAACTACGTGCCAGCAGCCGCGGTAATACGTAGGTGGCAAGCGTTATCCGGAATTATTGGGCGTAAAGCGCGCGTAGGCGGTTTTTTAAGTCTGATGTGAAAGCCCACGGCTCAACCGTGGATGGTCATTGGAAACTGGAAAACTTGAGTGCAGAAGAAGAAAGTGGAATTCCATGTGTAGCGGTGAAATGCGCAGAGATATGGAGGAACACCAGTGGCGAAGGCGACTTTCTGGTCTGCAACTGACGCTGATGTGCGAAAGCGTGGGGATCAAACAGGATTAGATACCCTGGTAGTCCACGCTGTAAACGATGAGTGCTAAGTGTTAGGGGGTTTCCGCCCCTTAGTGCTGCAGCTAACGCATTAAGCACTCCGCCTGGGGAGTACGACCGCAAGGTTGAAACTCAAAGGAATTGACGGGGACCCGCACAAGCGGTGGAGCATGTGGTTTAATTCGAAGCAACGCGAAGAACCTTACCAAATCTTGACATCCTTTGATCGCTCTAGAGATAGAGTTTTCCCCTTCGGGGGACAAAGTGACAGGTGGTGCATGGTTGTCGTCAGCTCGTGTCGTGAGATGTTGGGTTAAGTCCCGCAACGAGCGCAACCCTTAAGCTTAGTTGCCATCATTAAGTTGGGCACTCTAGGCTGACTGCCGGTGACAAACCGGAGGAAGGTGGGGATGACGTCAAATCATCATGCCCCTTATGATTTGGGCTACACACGTGCTACAATGGACAATACAAAGGGCAGCTAAACCGCGAGGTCAAGCAAATCCCATAAAGTTGTTCTCAGTTCGGATTGTAGTCTGCAACTCGACTACATGAAGCTGGAATCGCTAGTAATCGTAGATCAGCATGCTACGGTGAATACGTTCCCGGGTCTTGTACACACCGCCCGTCACACCACGAGAGTTTGTAACACCCGAAGCCGGTGGAGTAACCTTTGGAGCTAGCCGTCGAAGGTGGGACAAATGATTGGGGTGAAGTCGTAACAAGGTAGCCGTATCGGAAGGTGCGGCTGGATCACCTCCTTTCTAAGGATATATTCGGAACATCTTCTACGAAGATGAAACGGAATAACAACGACATATTGTATTCAGTTTTGAATGCTCATTTTGAGCGTTTAAATACGAAATGGGCCTATAGCTCAGCTGGTTAGAGCGCACGCCTGATAAGCGTGAGGTCGGTGGTTCGAGTCCACTTAGGCCCACCATTTCATATAAACTTTATATAACGGGGGCTTAGCTCAGCTGGGAGAGCGCCTGCTTTGCACGCAGGAGGTCAGCGGTTCGATCCCGCTAGTCTCCACCATTATAATTATTGTACATTGAAAACTAGATAAATAAGTAAAATAATGATTTTACCAAGCAAAACCGAGTGAATAGCGTGTATACGCTTGAATTCAAAAAATAATCGCTAGTGTTCGAAAGAACACTCACAGATTAATAACGTTTGCTTTTTAGTCTTTTGACTAAAAACATAGATTAAGTTATTAAGGGCGCACGGTGAATGCCTTGGCACTAGAAGCCGATGAAGGACGTTACTAACGACGATATGCTTTGGGGAGCTGTAAGTAAGCTGTGATCCAGAGATTTCCGAATGGGGAAACCCAACACGAGTTATGTCGTGTTATCGATATGTGAATACATAGCATATCCGAAGGTAGACGCGGAGAACTGAAACATCTTAGTACCCGCAGGAAGAGAAAGAAAAATCGATTCCCTGAGTAGCGGCGAGCGAAACGGGAAGAGCCCAAACCAATGAGCTTGCTTATTGGGGTTGTAGGACACTCTCTACGGAGTTAGAAAAGAATAGATTAGACGAAGTAACTGGAAAGTTACATCAGAGAAGGTAATAATCCTGTAGTCGAAAATCTGTTCACTCTTGAGTGGATCCTGAGTACGACGGAGCACGTGTAATTCCGTCGGAATCCGGGAGGACCATCTCCTAAGGCTAAATACTCTCTAGTGACCGATAGTGAACCAGTACCGTGAGGGAAAGGTGAAAAGTACCCCGGAAGGGGAGTGAAATAGAACTTGAAACCGTGTGCTTACAAGTAGTCAGAGCCCGTTAATGGGTGATGGCGTGCCTTTTGTAGAATGAACCGGCGAGTTACGATCTGATGCAAGGTTAAGCAGCAAATGTGGAGCCGTAGCGAAAGCGAGTCTGAATAGGGCGTTGAGTATTTGGTCGTAGACCCGAAACCAGGTGATCTACCCATGACCAGGCTGAAGTTCAGGTAACACTGAATGGAGGGCCGAACCGACTTACGTTGAAAAGTGAGCGGATGAGTTGTGGGTAGCGGAGAAATTCCAATCGAACCTGGAGATAGCTGGTTCTCTCCGAAATAGCTTTAGGGCTAGCCTCAAGTGATGATTATTGGAGGTAGAGCACTGTTTGGACGAGGGGCCCTTCTCGGGTTACCGAATTCAGACAAACTCCGAATGCCAATCAATTTAACTTGGGAGTCAGAACGCGAGTGATAAGATCCGTGTTCGAAAGGGAAACAGCCCAGACCACCAGCTAAGGTCCCAAAATATATGTTAAGTGGAAAAGGATGTGGCGTTGCCCAGACAACTAGGATGTTGGCTTAGAAGCAGCCATCATTTAAAGAGTGCGTAATAGCTCACTAGTCGAGTGACACTGCGCCGAAAATGTACCGGGGCTAAACATATTACCGAAGCTGTGGATTGTCCGTAGGACAATGGTAGGAGAGCGTTCTAAGGGCGTTGAAGCATGATCGCAAGGACATGTGGAGCGCTTAGAAGTGAGAATGCCGGTGTGAGTAGCGAAAGACGGGTGAGAATCCCGTCCACCGATTGACTAAGGTTTCCAGAGGAAGGCTCGTCCGCTCTGGGTTAGTCGGGTCCTAAGCTGAGGCCGACAGGCGTAGGCGATGGATAACAGGTTGATATTCCTGTACCACCATGATTCGTTTTAAGCGATGGGAGGACGCAGTAGGATAGGCGAAGCGTGCTGTTGGAGTGCACGTCCAAGCAATAAGACTGAGTGTTAGGCAAATCCGACACTCATAAGGTCAAGTTGTGATGGGGAGAGGAAATTGTTTCCTCGAGTCGCTGATTTCACACTGCCAAGAAAAGTCTCTAGCTAGAATACTGGTGCCCGTACCGCAAACCGACACAGGTAGTCAAGATGAGAATTCTAAGGTGAGCGAGCGAACTCTCGTTAAGGAACTCGGCAAAATGACCCCGTAACTTCGGGAGAAGGGGTGCTCTTTAGGGTGCAAGCCCAGGAGAGCCGCAGTGAATAGGCCCAAGCGACTGTTTATCAAAAACACAGGTCTCTGCTAAACCGTAAGGTGATGTATAGGGGCTGACGCCTGCCCGGTGCTGGAAGGTTAAGAGGAGTGGTTAGCTTCTGCGAAGCCACGAATCGAAGCCCCAGTAAACGGCGGCCGTAACTATAACGGTCCTAAGGTAGCGAAATTCCTTGTCGGGTAAGTTCCGACCCGCACGAAAGGCGTAACGATTTGGGCACTGTCTCAACGAGAGACTCGGTGAAATCATAGTACCTGTGAAGATGCAGGTTACCCGCGACAGGACGGAAAGACCCCGTGGAGCTTTACTGTAGTCTGATATTGAAATTCGGCACAGCTTGTACAGGATAGGTAGGAGCCTTAGAAACGTGAGCGCTAGCTTACGTGGAGGCGTTGGTGGGATACTACCCTTGCTGTGTTGGATTTCTAACCCGCACCATTAATCATGGTGGGAGACAGTGTCAGATGGGCAGTTTGACTGGGGCGGTCGCCTCCTAAAGAGTAACGGAGGCGCTCAAAGGTTTCCTCAGAATGGTTGGAAATCATTCATAGAGTGTAAAGGCATAAGGAAGCTTGACTGCGAGACCTACAAGTCGAGCAGGGTCGAAAGACGGACTTAGTGATCCGGTGGTTCCGCATGGAAGGGCCATCGCTCAACGGATAAAAGCTACCCCGGGGATAACAGGCTTATCTCCCCCAAGAGTTCACATCGACGGGGAGGTTTGGCACCTCGATGTCGGCTCATCGCATCCTGGGGCTGTAGTCGGTCCCAAGGGTTGGGCTGTTCGCCCATTAAAGCGGTACGCGAGCTGGGTTCAGAACGTCGTGAGACAGTTCGGTCCCTATCCGTCGTGGGCGTAGGAAATTTGAGAGGAGCTGTCCTTAGTACGAGAGGACCGGGATGGACATACCTCTGGTGTACCAGTTGTCGTGCCAACGGCATCGCTGGGTAGCTATGTATGGACGGGATAAGTGCTGAAAGCATCTAAGCATGAAGCCCCCCTCAAGATGAGATTTCCCAACTTCGGTTATAAGATCCCTCAAAGATGATGAGGTTAATAGGTTCGAGGTGGAAGCGTAGCGATACGTGGAGCTGACGAATACTAATCGATCGAAGACTTAATCAATTTTTAAACGTTTTGTTTGGTTTCATTCATTTTACTTATTATCTAGTTTTGATTGTATAATTTCATACATTGCATTGTCTGGTGACAATGGCAAGGAGGTCACACCTGTTCCCATGCCGAACACAGAAGTTAAGCTCCTTAGCGCCGATGGTAGTCGGACTTACGTTCCGCAAGAGTAGGACGTTGCCAGGCAATTATTCGGAGGATTAGCTCAGCTGGGAGAGCATCTGCCTTACAAGCAGGGGGTCGGCGGTTCGAACCCGTCATCCTCCACCATTTAAATACATTAGCCGGCCTAGCTCAACTGGTAGAGCAACTGACTTGTAATCAGTAGGTTGGGGGTTCAAGTCCTCTGGCCGGCACCATGTTTTGAGCCATTAGCTCAGTTGGTAGAGCATCTGACTTTTAATCAGAGGGTCAGAGGTTCGAATCCTCTATGGCTCACCATTTGAATTTACATGCGGGTGTGGCGGAATTGGCAGACGCACTAGACTTAGGATCTAGCGCCTTACGGCGTGGGGGTTCGACTCCCTTCACCCGCATATGCAGAAGTAGTTCAGCGGTAGAATACGACCTTGCCAAGGTCGGGGTCGCGGGTTCGAATCCCGTCTTCTGCTCCATTATAGTGCCGGGGTGGCGGAACTGGCAGACGCACAGGACTTAAAATCCTGCGGTGAGAGATCACCGTACCGGTTCGATTCCGGTCCTCGGCACCATTTAAATTTTTGCGCCCGTAGCTCAACTGGATAGAGCGCTTGACTACGGATCAAGAGGTTATGGGTTCGACTCCTATCGGGCGCGTTAGTTTACGGGAAGTAGCTCAGCTTGGTAGAGCACTTGGTTTGGGACCAAGGGGTCGTAGGTTCGAATCCTGTCTTCCCGATAACCAAATAAAATATTGGGGGCTTAGCTCAGCTGGGAGAGCGCCTGCTTTGCACGCAGGAGGTCAGCGGTTCGATCCCGCTAGTCTCCACCATGTTTTTAATATAAATTAAATACTGATAAATTCAATATCGGCGGTGTAGCTCAGCTGGCTAGAGCGTACGGTTCATACCCGTGAGGTCGGGGGTTCGATCCCCTCCACCGCCATCATATTTTATTTATAAATTATATTTTAGGACCTTTAGCTCAGTTGGTCAGAGCTAACGGCTCATAACCGTTCGGTCGCAGGTTCGAATCCTGCAAGGTCCATATAATTTTTTGGAGGAATACCCAAGTCCGGCTGAAGGGATCGGTCTTGAAAACCGACAGGGGCTTAACGGCCCGCGGGGGTTCGAATCCCTCTTCCTCCGCCATTTTTACAATTTAATACTTTTTATTTTAATGGAGGAATACCCAAGTCTGGCTGAAGGGATCGGTCTTGAAAACCGACAGGGGCTTAACGGCCCGCGGGGGTTCGAATCCCTCTTCCTCCGCCATTAAATAACATTATCGCGGGATGGAGCAGTTCGGTAGCTCGTCGGGCTCATAACCCGAAGGTCGGTGGTTCAAATCCGCCTCCCGCAATTATATTTAGGTCCCGTAGTGTAGCGGTTAACACGCCTGCCTGTCACGCAGGAGATCGCGGGTTCGATTCCCGTCGGGACCGCCATTATGGTTCAGTAGCTCAGTTGGTAGAGCAATGGATTGAAGCTCCATGTGTCGGCAGTTCGACTCTGTCCTGAACCATTCATATGCCGGCCTAGCTCAACTGGTAGAGCAACTGACTTGTAATCAGTAGGTTGGGGGTTCAAGTCCTCTGGCCGGCACCATCTCATGGAGGGGTAGCGAAGTGGCTAAACGCGGCGGACTGTAAATCCGCTCCTTCGGGTTCGGCAGTTCGAATCTGCCCCCCTCCACCATTAGTTAAAATAGGGGCATATTTCAACGGTAGAATAGAGGTCTCCAAAACCTTTGATGTGGGTTCGATTCCTACTGCCCCTGCCATGGCGGTTGTGGCGAAGTGGTTAACGCATCGGATTGTGGTTCCGACACTCGTGGGTTCGATTCCCATCAACCGCCCTTAATAACATTAATGGGCTATAGCCAAGCGGTAAGGCAACGGACTTTGACTCCGTCACGCGCTGGTTCGAATCCAGCTAGCCCAGTTATTGGCGGCATAGCCAAGTGGTAAGGCAGAGGTCTGCAAAACCTTTATCACCGGTTCAAATCCGGTTGCCGCCTCCATGAAATATGCGGGAGTAGTTCAACTTTTAGAACACGTTCCTTCCCGGAACGAGGTATAGGTGCAAGTCCTATCTTCCGCTCCATTTTAATATGCGGGAGTAGTTTAACTCTTAGAACACGTTCCTTCCCGGAACGAGGTATAGGTGCAAGTCCTATCTTCCGCTCCATTTTAATATGCGGGAGTAGTTTAACTTTTAGAACACATTCCTTCCCGGAATGAAGTATAGGTGTAAGTCCTATCTTCCGCTCCATTTGATTGCTTCCGTTATGGAAGTTTTTTGTTTATCTAAAGCCGGTGTGGCGGAATTGGCAGACGCGCGGGACTCAAAATCCCGTTCCATTTATGGAGTGTCGGTTCGAACCCGACCACCGGTATTCATTTAACATCATAAAGCATCATTTTATTTTAGGAATCCCACAACCACGGGGTTCCGTTTTTTTATATAATCCATTAAGTATCAATATTTTGGACAACGAGTGGACAACAAGGCTATTTTTAAGTGGCCATTGTCCAAAAACACTTGAGACCGGTGGGACTCTAAGGATTGAGAGGTACAAAAAAATATTTTTATAGACATTGCCATAATTCAACTGTTTTTATTGTGGACGTTGTTCAGAATAGCTATTTTCTGTAAGATACAAAAGGTTAAAAGTCATAAAAGTAAAACCCCACCTTAAAAGGTGGGGTTTTTTATTTAAATTTATTTGGATATTTTTCTAATATTTCTTTTGGTATTTTATCTTTAGAAACTTTTTTGTATCTACGATAACTCCTTTACCATCTGTCGTATGTACACGTATGATGTCACCATGTTGATACTTTTGGTTTGAGGTTAAATCATATACTTTCATAGTATTGTCTTTAGCTACTAAGTTATAAGCTGTTTTATTATCAGAGGATATAACACCATAATAATATTCATCTTCGTTTAAGTATTGAAAACCACCTATAATCAAACCAATAAATAAGGCCGGGATAAGCAAAAGTATTATTATAAATAGTTTTTTCATGTTGTTCTCCTTTTCCTAGATTGAAAACTTATTATATATTTAATTGATAAAACAAACATCATACTTAAGCCTTATTTTGATTAATCCAATTTAAATGTCATATTTATATAAATTGGATTTATTTTTAATTTTTTTAAGCCTACACCTAATTCTAAAATTAAACAATTATTCTACTGATTTACGATAGCAATACGATTATTTTCAAGTTGTGAAGATTATCTCAAATTTATTTGAGAATGATAAGTCGTACGATGTTTATTTTTCTGAAACTATTTCTATATTTAATCAAAATTTATATTGTAGTTTTTGTTAATTTATAATATTATTAGTCTAATGTTTTAATACGGAGGTCAAAAGCATGTCGACAAGTAAAAATGCCTCAATGACAGGCAAACAATTTTTCAGTAATATTTTACAAGCGGTTGGAGCAGGGGTAGTTATTGCTTTGTTACCTAATGCGCTACTTGGGGAATTATTAAAGTTCTTTAAAACTGGTAACCTTTTATTGGAAAATATTTATCAATTTGTAGTACTCATTCAATCATTTATGGCTTTTATTATTGGAGTTTTAGCGGCACATCAATTTAAATTTAATGGCCCAGGTGCTGCTATGACTGGAGTTTCTGCCATGTTAGGCAGTGGTGCTGTTGTTATTTCTGAAGGTGGCTTTATGTTGAAAGGTATAGGAGATATAATTAATACGATTATTGTTGTTATTATTGCTTGTTTCTTCTATATGTTATTACAAAATAAGCTCAGTTCATTAGAAATGATTATTTTACCTGTTTTAATACCAGTACTAAGTGGAATCATAGGTATTTTTACTTTGAAATATGTTTCTCACATAACAAAAGCTTTAGGTAATATGGTAAATACATTCACAGAGCTCAATCCGTTGTTAATGTCTGTATTAATATGCGTAACCTATGCATTATTGATGGTTACACCTATATCAGTAGTGGCTATTGCAACTGCAATTAGTTTGTCTGGTTTAGGAAGTGGCGCGGCAAATATGGGTATTGTAGCTGCTTGTGTAACGTTCTTATTTGGTTCACTTCGCATTAATGGTGCTGGCGTGAATATCGTGTTATTGATAGGTGCAGCTAAAATGATGATTCCAGTTTACTTTAAGCATTTGATTATCGCTGTACCGCTAGCTATTAATGGTATTATATGTGGACTCGTTGCTTACTTTATCGATATTAAAGGCACGCCAATGTCTGCAGGATTTGGTTATACAGGTCTCGTTGGTCCTATTAATGCATTTAACCGTATGGATGGAGACCCAACAATGAATATTATACTTTTAGTTATAGGCTACTTAGTTATTCCATTTACTTCAGGATATCTTGTGCATCAATTATGTAAAAAGATATTACCTCGATATTCAGATGAAATATACAAATTTGAAATTACAAATCAATAAATTTATTTAATTAAGATCCAGTTTGCAAGTAATCTTGTAAACTGGTTTTTTAATAATATAAGCAACTTTTACGTTTACGAGTTTTCACATTTCCTTTAAAAATCATTAACAATATAGGAGTAATTTTAGAATAGAAATAGATAGTGAGAGTGAGGTACAAGTTTAAAATAGTAAATTCTCAATGCTTTTATTTAAAATAATGTGTTAAAATGTCACGTGTATGTTTTTTAATATGGGGTGTAAATTAGTGAATATTAAACAATTAAAGCAAGATGTAATTAACTATGCTCACTCAATTGGTATAGATAGTATTGGTTTTACAACGGCAGACCCTTTTGATGAGATGAAACAAAAGCTCGTTGATTATCATGAAAAAGGTTATGCTTCTGGTTTTGAAGAGTCAGACATAAATTTGCGTACAGAGCCTAAATTATCATTGCCAACTGCTCGGTCGATTATTGCAATTGCAGTCGGTTATCCAAATAAATTAAAGGGTGCCCCACGAAGTAAACGAGGAGACCGTAGAGGTATGTTTGCACGTGCTTCATGGGGTCAAGATTATCATACGATTATGCGAAAAAGATTGGATAAATTAGCAGAGTATCTCCAATCACGAGTGCCTGATGTAGAGATACAGTCGATGGTAGATACTGGCGTACTGTCAGATAGAGCAGTTGCAGAAAGAGCTGGGCTCGGATATGTAGGTAGAAATGGATTTGTCATAAATCCAGATTTAGGTACATGGACCTACCTCGGAGAACTGTTAGTTAGCATCCCGTTCGAGCCAGATGACCCACTACTTGATAGTTGTGGTGATTGTACGATTTGTGTTGATCGTTGTCCAACAGGCGCACTTGTAGGTGATGGTCAATTAAATAGTCAAAAGTGTATCAGTTTCTTAACCCAGACAAAAGGCTATTTGCAAGATGAATACCGTTATAAAATTGGTAATAGACTTTACGGCTGCGACACGTGCCAACAAGTTTGTCCTAGAAATAAAGGCATCAATACACAACATGATGATATCGTATTAGAACCTGAGATCTTGAAACCAAGACTTGTCCCATTATTGAAAATGAGTAACAAAGAGTTTAAAAATACGTATGGACATCTAGCAGGTGCATGGCGTGGAAAGAAACCTATACAGCGTAATGCTATAATCGCATTAGCACACTTTAATGAAGAATCAGCAATCCCGGATTTACAAGATGTGGCAATCAATGACCCACGCCCGATGATTAGAGGCACAGCATATTGGGCGATTGGGCAAATACAAGGAGAAACAGCCAGACCTTTTATTAATCAACATTATGATAAAGAGTTAGAAGAAGTCCAACAAGAAATGATTAAAGGGCTTGAAATGAGGAGCGAATAACAAAAATGACAAATCATATTGTATTATTTCAACCAGAAATCCCTGGTAACACCGGAACAATTGCGCGTACTTGTGCAGGTACTGATACAAACCTACATCTAATTAAACCATTAGGCTTTAGCACAGATGATAAGATGTTAAAACGTGCAGGATTAGACTATTGGGATACTGTAAATATCACTTATCATGAAAGTATAGAAGCGTTCTTTGAAGATACTGAAGGAGCTTATTATTTGATCACAAAATTTGGCGATCATATTTATTCAGATTTTGACTTTTCTGATGTGGAACAAGATCATTATTTTATTTTTGGAAGAGAAACGACAGGGTTACCTGATTGGGTTAAAGACGCATATAATAATACTGCGTTACGTATTCCAATGAATGATAATATTAGATCTCTGAACTTATCAAATACTGCATCTTTAATTATATATGAAGTTTTAAGACAGCAAGATTTTCCAAGTTTGAAATAAAAGTTAATAAATAAATGAAATATTTAGTTTAAATTTGTATAATGAAAGTAAGTAGTTTAAATGGCTAATTCGTAGACTTGAGTAATTGACTCTAATTAGTTTACTTATACAATGATACGGGTATGTATAAAAATAATACTATAACGTGTCTTAAAAGAATAAGAGGAGTGTAAATCGATATGGCAATGAATTTTAAAGTTTTAGAAAATGAACATGACGTAGCTGTATATACTGCAGACATTTTAAGAAAACAATTTAATAACAATCCAACAACAATCGCAGGTTTCCACCTTGCAAAAGAAAGTGCACCTGTATTAGATAAATTAAAGAAAAATGTTGATAGACATGCAGTTGATTTCAGTCAAGTAAACATTTTAGATTATGATGATAAAAAATCATATTTTTCTGCATTAGGCGTACCTGAAAGCCAAGTTTATAACGTTTCATTCGGTGAAGATACTGAATCATTTATCAAAGACAAAATGAAAACAAAAGAAAATAAAGGTAAATTAATTACACAAGTACTTTCAATGGATTCACATGGTAAATTAGATATTAGTGTTAAGCAAGGTTTATTCTCAGCTCGTGAAGTAATCTTAGTCGTTACTGGTCATGACAAAAAAGAAGTTGTGCATAAATTATATGAAGAAAACGGTCAATCAAGCTTTGAACCATCAGATTTAAAAGCACACCGTATGGTTAACGTAGTGCTTGATAAAGCAGCTGCAGAAGGCTTACCTGAAGACGTTAAACAATATTTCACAGCACGCTTTGCATAAGTAAAAATTGTGAGGTGTTAATATGACTACTGACAAGCACAATGAACATCAACATACTGATACTGAAAATGAAATGGTAGACGGTTACGATGATGTTGTAGAACTTGGCAAAGAAATGGAACAAATTTCTGAAGAAAATGATGAAGACAAATTAAATAAAACGCATGATTCAGAAGTACGTTCGGATTTATGATTTCTTAAATGAGGCTTCATGATGAGTTAGTAATTCATCATGAGGTCTTTTTTATGCTTGTAACAATAAAACATATCATCAAGAAATTTGAATATGTTATGATGATAATATTATTTATATTAAGGAGATTTATTATAAATGCTTAAAAATTATTGGAAGTATACGATGATAGCAGCATTTATTGTTAATTTAATTTCTATAAAAGGATTTCCAATGGCAATAGGTGCAATCTATCTCCCGATACTATTTAAAGTCATACAAATGCAGATTAATTTATCACAAGGTCTCGTTGATCAAGTGAACGCCTCTACATTTGTAAAAAGTAATCGCACAGGTGTCATTATAAGTGTATTATGTTGTATGTTTGTGACAGTGTTACTATTTAAACCATTAAATGGTTTCTATGAAAGTTTAACGGGTATATTAGGTTTCTTAATTACGATTAGTCCCGTTCTAATGGTGATTGGTGCAATCTTATTAATTTTAACCGCTATTGGCATCATTCAAGCTGCAAAAGCCCAATTTGATGGGGTGACGATAACAAAAGATAGAAAATAATTAGGAGAAATTGAACGTTCTAATAGGGCTTTCGAATTCCTACCTAATTGATAAAGAGTCTGAGACATCTATTTTTGCCTCAGACTCAATTTTTTTATAGTAAAAATTAAATTACGATGATTATGAAAACGCTACATATTACAATTGCCCCTTTAAAATAGTTAATGATATACTAAGTGTAAACTTAAGTTAATGAAGGGGAGAATTATATATGTCAGTAAGAATTGAACATGATACTTTTGGTGAAATTGAAGTACCTGCAGATAAATATTGGGGTGCTCAAACTGAAAGAAGTAAAAGAAATTTCCCAGTAGGTAAAGAACAAATGCCATTAGAAGTAGTATATGGCTTTGCTCAATTAAAAAGAGGTGCAGCTTTAGCTAACCATGAGCTCGGTAAATTATCAGATGCTAAAAAAGATGCAATTGTTTATGCATGTGATAAAGTTTTAAATGGTGAATTAGATGAACATTTCCCATTAGTTGTTTGGCAAACTGGTAGTGGTACACAAAGTAATATGAATGTTAACGAAGTTGTAAGTTACGTTGCAAATGAATATTTAGAGAGTAAAGGTAGCGACGAATCTATTCACCCGAATGATGACGTGAATAAATCACAAAGCTCTAATGATACTTTCCCAACAGCGATGCACGTAGCTTTATATAACGAAGTGGAATCTAAATTAGAACCAGCATTAAAGTCATTACGTGACACTTTTGAAGAAAAAGAAAAGAAATTCCACGAAATCATTAAAATTGGACGTACGCACTTACAAGATGCAACACCAATCCGTTTAGGACAAGAAATCAGTGGTTGGCGTTATATGTTAGATAAATGTGAAACATTATTAAAAGAATCTAAAGCGCATATCTTAAACTTAGCTATTGGTGGTACTGCAGTAGGTACTGGAATCAATGCACATCCTGAGTTTGGTGACAAAGTTGCTAAATTTATTGCTGAGAATACAGGATATCCTTTCGTATCATCTGAAAATAAATTCCACGCACTTACTGCGCATGACGAAGTTGTTCAATTACATGGTACATTAAAGGCATTAGCTGGAGACTTAATGAAGATTGCTAACGATGTAAGATGGTTAGCTTCAGGACCAAGAGCGGGTCTTGCGGAAATTTCAATCCCTGAAAATGAACCAGGTTCATCTATCATGCCTGGTAAAGTTAATCCAACGCAATGTGAAATGCTTACAATGGTAGCTGTTCAAGTTATGGGTAACGATTCAGCAGTTGGTATCGCAAGTTCACAAGGTAACTTTGAATTAAACGTTTATAAACCAGTTATTTTGCACAATACGTTACAGTCTATCTACTTATTAGCTGACGGTATGCAAACATTTAACGATAATTGTGCTGTTGGTATTGAACCAATTGATGAAAATATTGATAACTACTTAAATCAATCATTAATGTTAGTAACTGCTTTAAACCCTCACATCGGTTACGAAAAAGCAGCAAGTATTGCGAAAAAAGCACATCGCGAAGGTTTAACATTAAAAGAATCAGCTATTCAATCAGGTTATTTAACTGAAGAACAATTCGATGAGTGGATTAAACCTGAAAATATGGTAGAACCAAAATAATAGTTTCTTTATTTTATTCGTTATATAAATTAAAAAACACTTTCGACTACTACATCGTATTTGATGTGTAGTTCGAAAGTGTTTTGTTATTTTTCATCATCTAAACTGACGGAAATTTCTTGTTTTGTTAAAGGATGAATAAATTCTATTTTATAACTATTTAGTTGTAGCTTTCTTAAAGTTGAATCACCATAAAGTGGGTCACCGATGACCGGATGTCCAATTTCAGCTAAATGTACACGGATTTGATGCGTTCTACCTGTATCAAGTTTTAAATCTAATTCGCATACGCCTTCTTTAATCATCTTGGAATCTAGAATATGCGTGATGGCTGTTTGGCCAGTTTCAGAAACTCTTCGACGGTTGGAATGAAATTTATCTTTACCAATTGGTTTATCAATAGTTTGAGCCTTGATAGGTAAAAGGCTATGTACATGCGCTTTATAGATACGGGCGATTTGATTATTTTCTAACATTCTATCTAATATTTTCTTCATTAATGGATTTTTTGCAACGATCAGTAATCCAACAGTTTCTTGGTCTAATCGATGAATCGGTTCTACATATTTACTATCCATTGTATAGATGAGATGATTCATTAAAGTATTGCTTTCTTTTAAATCATTTGGATGTGTTTTTACACCTTTAGGTTTTAAGACAATCGCTAAATGCTCATCTTCATAATATATCTTTGCATAACGATAACTTGGCACGTAATTACTTTCTTCCTCAGGTGTTGGTATATAAACTGAATCACCAGTGTTTACTGAAGACATTAGCTTTGCTGGCGCATCGTTAATTGTAATTTCTTTAGACATATTCAACTGATGTAAATCTTTTTTAGGTAATTGAAGTTGTTGGAAAATTTTTCTCAACGTAAGTTGATTATATTGTTCTGGGATTTCAAATTTCATAGTATCCTCCTTGAATTTTACATTCATATCATACCATATATACGATTTTAAAAATATCTTCAATTCCAATTCAAATATTAATGAATATAGAATTAGAGTGTTTTTAAAATAAAGGATTAGATTGTATAATTATAATGAATTTACTAGACAGATTGGACTGGTTAAATGCAAAAACCAACACGCTTAGCATTATTAAAAGATATTGCTGAATTTTTAAATGAAGAAACCGAAACGTATAGCATGTTACAAGGTGCCTTGGAGTCATTAATAAAGGGGAGTGATTTTACCACAGGTTGGATCTTTTTTATCGATGAAGCGGGCGAACATGAAGTCGTTTCAGACGTTTCCTTACCAGGTGCCTTAACAAAGCAAAATAGCAAATACATGTGTGAAGGTTCATGTTGGTGTGTACAAGCATATCAAAATAAAAAGTTAACGAAAGCCTCTAATATTATAAACTGTTCGCGCATCAATCTGGCTAATCAAGCATATCATGAAGAAACAGATGGCGTAACACATCATGCGACAGTGCCTTTAAAATCCGGAGACGAACAATATGGTTTACTGAATGTCGCGGCGCCACATACTACACATTATAGTGAGGAAAATCTAGAATTATTAGAATCGGTAGCATTTCAAATCGGTTCAGCGATTAAACGTATCTTGCTCACAGATCAGGAAAAAGAAGCTGCACGTATTAGTGAGCGTAATCGATTAGCGAGAGATTTACATGATTCTGTTAACCAAATGTTATTTTCAGTTAAATTGACAGCACATGCAGCATTAGGAATGACACAAGAAGATGTTTCTAAAAAAGCATTTCATGTTATAGAAGAAACAAGTCAACAAGCTGTCAGTGAAATGCGTGCTTTAATTTGGCAATTGAAACCAGTTGGTTTAGAACATGGTTTAGTGCAAGCTGTAAACAAATATAGTGCGTTACTCAATTTAGAAATAAATGTTCAAGTGGAAGGGCTTATAGATTTACCTAACATTATCGAAGAAAACATTTATCGCATTATTCAAGAAGCGATGAATAATACAAAAAAACATAGTCACACATCGACTATACTGCTAAAACTTAATCAACAACAACATCGTTTACTCGTGGATATTGAAGATGAGGGGACAGGTTTTAAAGAAGATCAAGTTGACTTACAATCGCACGGCTTAAATAATATGAAACAACGTGTGAAAGTCATTCATGGGAAAATAACTATTGATACAGCGCCTGATCAAGGTACCCACATTCATCTAGATATACCATTAAAGTAATAGGAAGGAAGTTAAACATGTATCGGATTTTATTAGTAGATGATCACCATATCGTAAGACAAGGTTTAGAATTTTTGCTTTCTACTGTGGATGATTTAGAAGTGATTGATGGATTTTCAGATGGTGAATCATTTTTAAAATATTTAGAAACGCAGCCACATCCTGATATCGTACTTTTAGATTTAGTTATGCCTGGAATGAATGGTATTGAGGTCACTGAAATTTTGAAAAAAAAGTACCCCGACATAAAAATTCTCGTACTGACGAGTTATGTCGATGATGAACATGTGATTTCAGCGATTGATAAAGGAGCAGATGGCTACGAAATGAAAGATGTGCAACCTGAACAGTTAATACAGACCATCAAAGAAGTGGTGTCAGGCAACAAAATCATACATCCACAAGCACAAAGTGTAATTGATTCAGTAAGTAAGAAACCACATGTTACAAATAAATTATCTAAACGTGAAACGGAAGTACTTGCAGAAATGGTTAAAGGGAAAACTAACAAAGAAATCGCTTCAGCTTTATTTGTTTCAGAAAAAACGGTAAAAACGCATGTCAGCCATATATTTGCAAAACTTCAAGTAACAGATCGTACACAAGCAGCGATTTACGCAATGGAAAATAAATTAATATAATTCACAGCTATGTATCTAATAAATACATAGCTGTTTTTTAAATTTTCTGAAAATTATAGTGTAAAATAACAAATTGTGTTATATAATTATATTTAATAAAACATAGGGGGGTGTTGTTATGAAAACAAAGCATCTTTCGTTAAGAATAGTTATCGCACTTATATTAGGGATAGTTGTGGGATCTATTTGTAACTTGTTTATCCAAAATGGTTTTATTGGGGGCTTGGATAAATATGTGTTTAATGTGATAGGTCAAATATTTTTGAATTTGATCTTTATGTTAGTGGTGCCTATTGTTTTTGTATCAATTGTATTAGGTGTAATAGGAGTTGGTGATCCTAAATTATTGGGAGGTATAGGATTAAAAACAATTACATTCTTTTTAACTACAACAGCGCTTGCGATTACTATCGGTTTACTATTAGCGATGTTATTTCAACCTGGACAAGGGAAATCAGATTTATTTAAGAGTAAAGATGTCGATAAGTATGAACAAACATTGAAAAAAGATAGTGGAGGAGAAGCTACAAACCAAACTTTTGACCAAACATTAATAGATTTATTCCCTAAAAACCCTGTAAAAGCTATGACGGATGAAAATATGCTGCAAATTATTACTTTCGCTATTTTCATAGGGATTGGAATTATTATGGTTGGGTCTAAAGCACAAATCGTTCATAAATTTTTCGAACAAACAAATGAGGTCCTGATGTACATCATTACAATGATTATGAATGTGTTTGCACCAATAGGAACATTTGGTTTAGTCGCACATGCTTTTACAGGTGCCGGATTCGGAGCTATACAGCAATTAGGAATGTATTTCTTTGTTGTGTTACTTGCGTTATTTGTACATTTCTTTGTGGTATATGGTACAGCAGTCAAATTGTTAGGCCATTATAGTCCAATGAAGTTCTTTAAAGCATTTATACCTGCTATTACAGTAGGGTTCAGTGCTTCAAGTTCAAATGCTGCGTTACCTGTGTCGATGGAATGCACCAAAAAGATGGGGGTTCGACCTGAAATTGCCTCATTTGTTCAACCTTTAGGTGCCACGATAAACATGGATGGTACAGCGATTATGCAAGGTGTAGCAACCATATTTATTGCCCAAATTTCTGGAGTTCAGCTATCATTGGGACAATTAATTACTGTTGTAATCGTAGCTGTTGTCGCTTCAATAGGAACAGCAGGTGTGCCTGGTGTTGGGTTAATCATGTTGGCGATGGTACTTAATGCTGTAGGTTTAAATCCAGCTGCTATAGGTATCATATTGGGCATAGATAGACTGCTAGATATGACCCGAACTTCAGTAAATATTACTGGTGACGCAGCTTGCGCACTCATTGTATCAAATAGTGAAGAGAAGAAACTTGCAACTAAAAATAGCGCATAAGTATAAAAATAATTATTAAGTGATAAATAGTAGAGTTAAATATATCGATGTTTTCTATGGACCTCTTTATAGAAATCATCGGTATATTTTATATTTAACAATTATTTTATATGCAATATTAATTATTGAATTTGTCATTTTTATATTGCTTTTCTAACTGATTAAAATATTCTAGTTTCACTTCAACTTTATTAAATGCTCTGTTCAAATTTTCTTGTTGAATTTTTAATTTTTCTCTATGTTCAAGCAAAATTTTTCTTCTTGAATCAAAATCCTCACTTTCATTATACGTTAACAAAATTATTTTACGTAAATCTTCTAAAGACATACCTGTAATTTTTAAACATGAAATAAACTCTAACCAACCTAAGTCACTATCGTCAAAAATTCTATAGCCATTTTCATCACGTTTCAAAAAAGGGAGTAAACCTTCATTTTCGTAATATCTAATTGTGTGTGCGGGGAGATTCATTTTTTCTGAAACTTCTTTTATTGTATATTGCATAAAAAAACCATCCTCGTATTCAAAATTCACAAAAGTTAAAAATCTTATAATAAGATTACCAATATTCGCTTTTGTTGACTAGAATTTTAACAGAAGGTGATTAAAATTATAGATAAGTGTAAATATATGATATTCATTTATTTTCATATTCTGTAACTAAGTATTATTACTAATTTGATAATTTTGGTATTATATTTAATACTACTTTACTTGATAATTCGATGATGATTATATTTTTCATAAAATAGTTAGGAAATGATATGGAACGTGAAATAATAAATAATTATGTTTTGAGTGTGGTGCCATCCGTATGTTTATGGGTTGATAGTTAATAGAAATGTAAACGAATATTTTGTAGTAAAATTACACTTTGGAATAGTTTGTCTTCAAGTATAAATTAAATATTTTTATCAACATAAAACCAACCTTTAAAGGACAAGCTCTATCAAGAAAGAACATTTCAAATATAAATAAATAAAATCCTTGCTATAAAGTAGACTTTAAGCTGTATATTAATAATACAAATTTCAGAAAGGATGTATATGATGATAAATAAAAAATTAGTGTTAATAACGGGTTCAAGTTCAGGTTTAGGTTTTGAATTGGCTAAACTATTTGCAGAAGATAATTATGATATAGCAATGTCAGGTTCGAGTGAAAGAATTTATCATTCTGCTAAAGAAATAGAAAAACTTGGTGTGAAAACATATCCATATAAGGCTGATGCTTCTACTTATGAAGGGGTGGAAAATTTTTGGAAATTTGTTGAATCGAAAGGTAGAAAAGTCGATGCGGCTGTACTCAATGTTGGTATCAGTTTAGGAGGCGCCTTCTTGGAAAATAAGTTGGAAGATGAACTACGTTTAATTGATATCAACATTTCGGGCACAGTTCATATGGCTAAGCGTGTAGCTAAGCATATGGTAGAAAATAAATCAGGAGATATTTTAATCGTTTCATCATTATCTGCTACTCTACCCACACCTTATGAAACAGTATATGGACCATCTAAAGCATTCGGTTTTATGTTTTCTGAAGCATTACGAGTAGAGTTAAAAGAGAAAAACGTAAATGTAACTGCCATGCTTCCAGGTGCGACTAACACAGATTTCCATCACAATGCAGGAATGGATAACACATTTTTTGGTGACGAGAAAAATAAAAATGATAAAGTTCAAGTAGCCAAACAGGGTTACGATGCACTAAAAAATAAACTAGATTATGTAGTTTGTGGAGATGAAGAAACAAAAAAAGAGGCAATTCAAAATAGAACAACTCCTGAGGAAGTTAAAGCAATGAGACATGCTCAAAAGGCGAAACCTGAATAGAAAAGAAAAAAGAACCTATTTTATTTAAAAGTAGGTTCTTTTATATATATTTTAAATAAAAATATTAATTGTTTTTGAAATATTGACAAATTGGTGAACAATGTTTATAATCCTAACTACAAAATTATTGTGATTGATTGATTTGTAGGAAATGCTATAAGTAAAAATATGTTTCCTGCAAATTAAATTTATCTTTATGAGTGAAAGCGTTTACATAAAAGGAGGAAGTAAGATGAAAGAACTATTCGGTAAATTTTTCGAGTTATTACCCCGCTTAATTTTAAATTTATTTGTATAAAGGAATTTTTACTACAATTAAAAATGAATATTAGAGGTGTTTTTTATGAAAAAAAGGCAAAACAAATACAGTATACGTAAATATAGTATGGGCGCAGCGTCAATATTAATTGGTACTTTATTCTTTAGTGTGGGTCATGCAGATGCTGCTGAAACTAATGATGCAAACCCAACTGGCGAAACGCAACAGATACATAAAAAAGCCAAGTCAGTTACGAGTAACGAAACTGCAGAAAATGAAAACACTCAACAAAATTCAACGAAAACAAATCAATTAGAAGACACTCCCACTTCTAATACCGCGACAAATTCTAATAATGAAGCAACACAATCAGAACAAAAGCAAAATGTAAATTCAGAAGAAACTAGCACAACACAAGAAGAAGCGAAATCATCTGAACAAAGCACAGAAGAAAATAACACAACGCAAGTAGAACCAAAATCATCTGAACAAAGCACAGTAGAAAATGCCGCAACACAAGAAGAGCCGAAATCATCTGAACAAAGTGCAGAAGAAGATAACACAACACAAGAAGAACCAAAATCATCTGAGCAAAACGCAGAAGAAGATAACGCAACACAAGAAGAGCCAAAGACATCTGAACAAAGCATAGAAGAAGATGACGCAACAGAAGAAGATGACGCAACAGAAGAAGAACCAAAATCAACTGAACAAAGCACAGAAAAAGATGACGTAACACAAGAAGAGCCAAAATCATCTGAACAAAGCACAGAAAAAGATGACGCAACAAAAGAAGAGCCAAAGACATCTGAACAAAGTACAGAAGAAGACAGCACAACACAAGAGGTTCTAACCTCTGAAGAAGTCCAACCATCTAAAGAGGACCAAAATACAAATTCTGTTAAAGACAATAACTTAACAGAATCGAACACAAATTTAAGTGAAAATGCTTCGAACGACAGTAATCCTATCTCTCTAAATCAATTAGAAAATCAACAACCAAGTACGACTTCACCTGTTAACAATGATAAGAAAGAACAAGATCAAGCGCTAAGCACATTAAAAGAAAATGCAGTAGCTACAACGCGTGATCAATCATCGAACACAACTGCAGAAGCAACTGACGTTCAGCCTGGCAAAACTGCAAAACAAGGTGAATATAAAAATGAAGACCCAATCATTTTAGTGCATGGCTTTAACGGCTATACAGATGACAATAACCCAATCGGCATGACTCACTATTGGGGTGGAGATAAATTAAATATCCGTGAAGATTTAGAAAGTAATGGATATGAAACACATGAAGCAAGTATAAGTGCGTTTGGTAGTAACTATGATCGTGCGATTGAATTATATTACTACATTAAAGGTGGAACGGTTGATTACGGTGCTGCACATGCTGCGAAATATGGACACGATCGTTATGGTAAAACATATGAAGGTGTATACAAAGATTGGCAACCAGGTCAAAAAGTACACTTAGTAGCGCATAGTATGGGCGGACAAACTGTACGTCAATTAGAAGAATTATTAAGAAATGGTAGTCAAGAAGAAATCGAATATCAGAAGGAACATGGCGGCGAAATTTCACCATTACTCGCTGGTGGTCACGATAATATGGTTTCTAGTATTACGACTTTAGCGACACCACATAGTGGTACACTTGCTGCAGATGAATTAGGAAATGAAGCATTCATCAGACAAGTCCTTTATGATTATATTAAATTAGGAAGTACCTCAGCTTCTAATGTAGACTTCGGTCTTAGTCAATGGGGCCTTAAACAACGCGAAGGTGAATCATTTATTGAATATATGCAACGAGCTGAGCAAAGTGGAATCTGGAAAACAACAGATAATGCGTTACACGACCTAACACGTGAAGGTGCGAATGAACTTAATCAACGTACTTCATTAAATCCAAATATCGTTTATAAAACGTATACTGGTGAATCAACACATAAATCTTTATTCGATCGTCAAAAAGCTGATCTCAACTTATTTTTCCAACATGCGTTAACAGCTAATGTTATTGGTAAAGCAGATGATCCTGAATGGCGTGTTAATGATGGACTTGTTTCTACTATTTCTGGACAACATCCATTTAATCAAGCATATACAGATGCTACAGATGATATCCAAAAAGGTATCTGGCAAGTTACTCCAATCAAACATAATTGGGACCACGTAGACTTTGTAGGACAAGATTCTACGGATACAGCGAGAACTACTGCTGAATTAAGAGATTTTTGGCATGGAATTGCTGAAGATTTAGTTAAAAGTGAACAAGTTAACTAAATTGAGTTATAAATAATTAAAAATCACCATTTAGAAAGGAGGGCGACAATTATGACAGCGAGCTTACCAGAATTAATCGAATCATTCTTCAGAGTTTTAGGTGTATTATTCAAATAAGCTAAAAATGACAAAACCCACTAATGTATTTACATTAGTGGGTTTTTTATCTATTTAAGTATGCTAAAGTTATTTCTTTTTCGTACTAATTGTTTTACCTTTATTTCTTGTGCCTTTGTTTTTCTTCTTTTTGTTATCAATTTTGGCACGTAATTTTTCAGCTTCTTCTGTAGCAACTTTTGAATAAATTTTATTAGCAATATACGTTTGTGTTACAAGGAATGCCGCATTGACAGCCCAATATAATGCTAAGGCTGAAGGTGATTGAAGAGATACAAAAATAATGAAAATTGGTGAAATCACCATCATCATATAACCCATAGATTTTTGTTCTTTCGGCATTTGTTCTAAATTTACAAGTGGTTGAACAATATAGAGTAGACCTGCGATTATTGTCATTAATATATCTGTTTGTGTTAAATCAAACCATAAGAAATGTGAATGTGATTTTAAATCTCCTGATGGCCACTTTAAAATTGAATAGAGTGCAAATAAAATAGGCATTTGTACAAGTAATGGTAAACACCCAAGCATAGTTTTCATTGGGTTCATATCAAATTCTTTATATTTTTCCATCATTTCTTGGTTTGCTGCCATTTTTTCATCTTGTGTTCTTGCACGTTTTACTTTTTCCTGAACTTCATCCATTTCAGGTTTAACAATATCCATTTTTTTACGCATCATTTGACCATTTTTAGCTTGTGCCAACATAAATGGTAGCATAATAAAACGGACAATAAGTACAATTGCGATGATGGCTAATCCAAAGTTATTGTTAAATATACTTGCAAACCAATGTAATAAACCTTCCATTGGTTTTATAAAAGTTTGTCCGAAAAAGCCATTCTTACTTTCTTCTGATGAATAGTTACAACCTGCTAGAAAAATAGGGGATAGTAAAAGAAAATATAAATATTTATTTTTCATGGAAACAACCTTTCATAATGTTCGTCAGTAGTAAATTATAACAGTGATCTATCAATTATAAAAGAAAACCTATAAAATGGAGATACATCATTTTTAAAGATAAATTATATGTTGTTTAATATTAAATATAACGGTTGAAGTCAATTGAATGGGGTAGCGGAACTATGAGGTGATATAATGTTTGAAAATATTTTAAGCGCTTTTGGAGTTAACGACGTTAGCGTTAAGACTAAAGTAAAGCAAAAAGACATACAAGTAGGGGAACGATTAGATGGAATAATTCTCATTGAAGGTTGTGAAACGGAAGAAACGATACATAAAATTAAAATTGAATTAGTTGAAAAGATAGAAAATACTGATGAAACAAGTGACTTTAATCAATTAGATAACATCATTTCTACGTATGAAATTGAAGATGTTTATGACATTCCGCCCAATGAATCTTTGGAAAAAGATTTTTCAGTACAATTTGACTCTGACTCATTAAAGAATAAACCGAACAAGATTACTTTGAGAACCCATCTATATTTATCTAACGCATTAGATAATTACGATGAAGTAGAATTAGATGTACATTATTAATTCGTTCATTCAAGTTTCAAAAGATTAAATAAATACGAGGTTAAGACGAAGTAGATTTGAGTTTTTATACATAATTCGATAAGACTCAAAATCCATTTTTAACGTCTTGACCTCGCTTATTTTGTATAAACAAAATATCTATTTTAATTGATGATTAAAAGACAATTGTTTTATTACCTTCTGTGACAATAACTTTATGTTGAACATGTAGTTCTACTGCATTTGCGAGCACTCTTGATTCAACATGTCGTCCTTTTTTACGTAATGCTTTTACATTGTAACGATGGTTAATTCTAGTTACATCTTGATCGATAATTGGTCCTTCATCTAAATCTGAAGTTACGTAATGACCTGTAGCACCAACGATTTTAACGCCTCGATCCCATGCTTGTTTATACGGATTTGCGCCGATAAACGATGGTAAAAATGAATGATGAATATTTATGATTTGGTTTGGATAGTGACTGACGAAGTCATCTGACAGAATTTGCATATATTTAGCTAATACAATTAAATCCACATTGTGTTCTTTACAAATTTCTATCATTTTAGATTCGGCAGCAGATTTTGAATCTTTATTGACTGGTATATGATAAAAAGGGATATTAAATGCATCTGCAAAATGTTTGTTATTTGTATGGTTACTTACAACACAAACAATTTCTGCTGGAAATTCTCCACGTTGTACTCTTAACAATACCTCATTAAATGCATGATCTTCTTTTGAAACAAATAATGCTATTTTAGTTTTTTCATTACCATCAAATATACTGTATTCAATTTGATTATCTGATAAAGCTGATGACAATGCTTCTTTAAGACCTGGAGCCTTTTCAAATTCAAAACGTAAATAGAGTTTTCCATTTGAATCTTCATTATTATCATATTCTGTAAAATGATCTAAATGTAAAATATTAGATTGATATTCAGCCATAAGTTCTGTGATAAGAGAAGTGATACCAACTCTATCAGAGCAACTTGCTAATAATATGTATTTATCTTTCATAAAAATTTAACAACCTTCATCTAAAGTAGTTAAAATTATAAGGAAGTTTCAGAATAATGTAAAATAAAATAATATTTTTTGACGAATTCACGTCAATTTTCAATTTATGTGTAGTTTTGAGTGATTTTGCGTTATAATTATAAGAGTTTGTGATTTGAGAAGTTATTGGTCTACGTACTTTTTATAATAATTAATTTATGAATACGATTGTACAAACTTCTTAATTCGTGCACGTAAACAATTGTTTTAAAATTCGGCTATAAGATTGATTATTTAGACAATTATGTGATTGATTGAAAATCAACAAAAATTGCATTTCACTCTTTTATTTTAATTCAATATGTATTAAGATGTAATTTGTGTTTCAAGAAACGTGTATTATTGCAATTTCTTGTGTCCGGATAAAATATTCTTTATACGAAAGGTAGATTACAGAAATGGATAGACAGAGTTTTACAGATTTAATTCAAACAAAATTTAAAATGGTCCGTATCGAAGCGGGGTATACGCAAGATACAATGGCCCAAACAATTGGACTATCTAAAAAGACGTTAGTTCAAATTGAAAAAGAAAGAGTATTACCTAACTGGACAACATGCGTGTCAATTTGTGCTTTATTTAGAGATTCTGATGTATTAAATAGTACATTTGGTTGTGATCCTTTAGAAATGGTTCAAACGATTTCTCGTAACCATTGTGCATACCCAAACCACTCAACTACGAGTGATATTTACTGGAATACTGAAGAGAAACGAAATGGCTATATTTTGCAAAGTAACAAAGTAAGTAATATCTTCAGAGTACTTAACCAAGAAACACAACCAATCTTCGGTACTTCAAAATTAAGAGAAGCAGAAACTTATTTCAACAGAATTTCTAAAGAAGAATTAATGCATGTGTAATTCTAGAAATCTTGTGATAGAAGAATCATTATTTATGTAAATACTTCATATAGTAAGGCAACTTTATTTGAATGATTTAATCACATTTTAAAAACGTAATGAAATCATTATTTTATTAACGTTTAATTTGGCTAGAATTAGAATAGTTAGTTTATAAAGCTTTTTTAGCTAGAAGGTTACTGAAAGATTAAATCTTTTTATAATTAAGGGAATTCCAAGGTGATGTTACGTTATCATCTTGGATTTTTTTATTTGAAAATGCTTTTACATGTAATTAAGTTTAGGTATACTGAACAGCTATTTAAAGTTGTATAGTTTTATGTATAAATAAGACGAATACAATGCCAAATTTTATACATTGAACTGTTGAATGTTATACAATGTAACAATGGAAATGCACTAAAATATTTACATTCAATTAAAAAATAAAAAGGGGTTACCATTTTATGACCGCGATATTACTTGTTGTATTTATGATGATCATAGGTGCAATTATTGGTGGCGTTACTAACGTCATTGCCATTAGAATGTTGTTTCATCCTTACAAAGCATATTATATTTTCAACAAACGTCTCCCTTTTACACCGGGTTTGATTCCTAAGCGTCGAGACGAAGTTGCGAGTAAAATTGGGCAAGTTGTAGAGGAACATTTACTTACAGAATCATTGATAAAGTCAAAATTAAATGCACCATCTTCAAGAGAAGCTATTGAAGATTTATTATTAAAGCAAATTTCGAAATTGAAACAAGATCATGTGACGATTAGTTATTTAACGGAAGAACTGAATATTGATTTAGATCAAGTTTCATCTCAACATCTACACCCGTTTATCTCAAGTAAGTTAAGTTCATTTTATGAAAACCATAGATCCGCAACTATTGCATCTATCATACCTAATGAAATAGAAAAGGTGTTAGACAGTAAATCAGAACAGGTGCCTGATTTATTATTTGATCGTGCCCGTGTGTATTTAAAATCAGAAAAAGGTGCACATGATATTTCTTCCATGCTAGATACTTTTTTTCAGGAAAAGGGTCGTATTGTAGGTTTATTACAAATGTTTATGACGAAAGAAAGTATTGCAGAGCGTATCCAACATGAATTAATTCGTTTAACGAGTCACCCTAAAGCTAAAAAAATTGCAAAGCAAATTATAGATAATGAATATCAAACATTAAAATCGAAAAAACTAGAAGAAGTGGTAAGTGAAACTCAATTTGAATCATTTAAAGCATCTTCAACTGATTTAATCATGGGGTATTTAGAACTTGATAAGACAACACAACAACCTCTAAATAAATTGATGCTAGGGTTTATTAATTTTCTAGAACAACGCGTCGTTTCGAAAGCTACAAATATCATTATCGATCGCGCATCTGAACATTTAACACCGATAATGAAGAAAATCAACTTAAGACAAATGATAGAGGAACAAATCAATACTTTTGAACTTGATTATATTGAAAGATTAATTATTGGTATCGCCAATAAAGAGCTAAAATTGATAACGTTTTTAGGTTTCTTATTAGGTGGAATTATTGGTTTATTACAAGGCGTAATTGCTATTTTTGTATAACTAAATAATTTATGTTATTGTAATGACGATGTGGTTTTAAACACATATACACAAAAGGAGTGAAGCAGAATGGCAGTAAATTTATACGATCATGCAAATCAACTAGAACAAGCTTTAAGAGAAAGCGACGAATACAAAGCAATTCAAGAAGCTTATTCAAAAGTAAAAGAAAACGAAGAATCAAAAGCTTTATTTGAAGAATTCCGTGAAACTCAATTGAATTTCCAACAAAAACAAATGCAAGGTGAAGAAATCGGCGAAGAAGAGCTACAAAAAGCACAAGAACAAGCTCAAAAAATCGAAGAAGATTCTAACATCTCTGAATTAATGAATGCTGAACAAAAAATGAGTCAAGTATTCCAAGAGATTAACCAAATCATTGTTAAACCATTAGATGAAATTTACGCTGACTAATTTTTAATATTAGCCAGAAAAATTTAATTATTCATTAATAAGGTCTATTCGAAAAATTGTTTTCGAATAGACCTTTATCTGTCTTATGAGATGAATATGACTTATATTATTATAATGGTTACTTCAAATATTTGGTCAATTATACTTGGGACACGTAAATATTAAAATATGATCTGTATCATTTAAAAATTTTAACCAAAATATTTATAACTAACCATAAAAGTTGAATAATAAATGGAAATATAAATAAACCTATGAGTAAACAAAAGAATTTAAAAAAATCTGATTGATTATTAATTGTAAGGCCGTTTAACAATGAATAAATAGTTAAACTTAAAATAACCACTATCCAAAACACACTTATAATCCACCATAGAATCCAAGATATTTTCATATACTTCCTCCTCTTTTATATAACAATACCATTATCTTTTAAGAAATATAAATAGTGTTATTTTAAACATATTATTTGTATTTTGTATTTTTACTTAGATCAAGTTTATCAAATCGTACCACTTTCAAATTTAACCAGTTCAAAGTGAATGAATCGCTCATATCACTTTAAGTTTTATCGACTGGATGATCTAGATTATGGTAAAATGAATAGAAACAATAAGGGTGGGGTAAGTAGGTTTAGAATCCCAACAATTCAAAGATAATTCACTTGATCCCCTAAAGTTTTATGCCCTTATCATCATAATTAACATCTAGTTATTACTCTCAAGATTTGTAATTGATATGATATCAACCTTAAAAAGGAGATCTGTACTGTATGGTTAAATTTATACATTGTGCTGATTTACATCTGGATAGCCCTTTTAAGTCCAGAAGTTATCTAAGCCAGTCTATTTTCGAAGATATTCAAAATAGTACATATGAAAGTTTTAAGTTAATTGTAGATACTGCGTTAAATGAAGAAGTTGATTTTCTAATAATATCAGGAGATTTGTTTGATCAAGAAAATCGCACTTTAAGAGCCGAAGTATTCTTAAAGTCTCAGTTTGAGCGTTTAGCTAAGGAGCAAATATTCGTCTATGTTTGTCACGGTAATCATGATCCATTATCGACAGGCGTAGCAACTCAGTGGCCTAATAATGTCTCAGTATTTTCGGAAAATGTGGAAACTTACCAAACCATAACGAAAAATGGCGAAGAAATATACTTACATGGTTTCAGTTATCAAAATGATGCGAGCTATGAAAATAAAGTAGATGCATATCCTTCAAGTCAAGGAGAGAAAGGTATTCATATCGGTCTGTTACATGGTACATATAGTAAATCCAATACGCATGAACGTTATACTGAGTTCAGGTTAGAAGATTTGAAAGAAAAGCTATATCATTATTGGGCTTTAGGGCATATACATGAACGTCAACAACTAAGTGAAATGCCTCAAATACATTATCCGGGTAACATTCAAGGTCGTCATTTCAAAGAATTAGGAGAAAAAGGCTGCTTACTCGTTGAAGGTGATGATTTAAAATTACGTACGCAATTTATACCGACACAATTTATTCGTTTTGAAGAAGCAACAATTCAAACTACTCAAACTACGAAACAAGGGTTATTTGAAGAAATTCAAAACTTTAAAGATAAAGTACGTAAATATGGAAAATCTATATATAAACTTAAAGTTGTTTTAAAAGTGGATAATGAAATACCACCACAAGATTTAATGCAAGTTGAACAAATGATTAGTGAGTATGAGGAAAATGAACACAACTTTGTATTTATAGAAGATTTAACATTTAAATACAAAGATGAAGAGTCTAAGTCACTTGCAAGTGAATTTTCTTCAGAATTGTTAGATGATCAACAAGTGTTTGAACAAGCGATGAGTGATCTCTATTTAAATCCAAAGGCATCTAAGTACTTAGATAATTTCAATGATTTTGATCGTCGTTCCTTAATTGAACAAGCAGAAACATTGTTAAAATCTGATATGAGGGGTGAATAACGTGAAGATTAAATCAATAGAAATATATGGATATGGACGTTTTATCCAAAGGAAGATTGATTTTAATGATCAGTTCACTGAAATTTATGGTGAAAATGAGACAGGGAAATCTACAATCCAAGCCTTTATACATTCAATTCTATTCGGATTTCCAACGAAAAAAGAAAATGAGCCCCGCTTAGAGCCTAGATTAGGGAACCAATACGGGGGCAAATTAACTTTAATTCAAGATGATGGTTCTCTTGTAGAAGTTGAACGCATTAAAGGCAGTGCAGCTGGTGATGTAAAAGTTTACCTTCCAAACGGTGTGATTAAAGATGAAACATGGTTGAAAAAAGAGCTCAATTACATTTCAAAACGTACATATCAGGGAATCTTTTCATTTGATGTGTTAGGTTTGCAAGACATTCACAAACGACTAGATGAAACCCAATTACAAAACTATTTACTCCAAGCCGGTGCTTTAGGTTCTACAGAATTTACTAGCATGAGAGAGTTGTTGAACGAAAAGAAAGAAACATTATATAAGAAAAATGGTCGCCATCCAGTTATCAATCAACAAATCGAGCAACTTAAAGATTTGGAGTCCCAAATTCGTAATGAAGAAGCAAAGTTAACAACTTATAAACGTTTAACTGATGATAAAGATAAAGCAGAGCGCAGATTGAATCATCTCAAACAAAACTTATCTCAATTATCAAAAATGCATGAATCAAAACAAAAAGAATTAGCATTACATGAACAAACGCAAGAATGGAAAACGTTGGAAGGTAATTTAAATATTGCTCCAATACATTTTCCAGAACAAGGCATTGACCGTTACGAAACGGCTAAATCACAGACACATAACTTAAAAAAAGACTTAGGACTTCGTCAAGAAAAGTTAGCAATGCTTAAATCGGAAAATGAGAGAATCAACGAACCTCATCAAATGGATATTGATGCATTTAAACATTTGCAACAACAAGAAAATGAGGTCAAACAAAAAGAATTTGAATTAAAGAATATTAAAAAAGAAATTAATGATAAAGAACGTGAAAAATCAGGGTTACAATTTAATATTGGTTGGGATACTGTACATCATGATGTTGATAGTTCTGAAGCGATGAAGAGTCACGTAAGTGATCAAATCAAGACGAAACAAGAACAAGCTGCAGCAATTCAACAAATTGAGCGAAGCATAGAAGATAATAAGATAGAAAAAGACAGTAATGAAGACGAACTCAATGCTTTAGAAGCGGATATCGTTCCAGAAGAGACATTCGAAAAGAAAAAGCAATACAATAAACGCGTATTTGAATTAAGAGAAAAAAATAATTTATTCCAAAAAATGAAAGAATCATTTGATATTGAACAACGTGAAAATGAGAAAAAGCAAAATATGTTACGCATATCAATGATTATCTTAGCGATTGTAAGTATTGGCTTAGCTGTATTTTCATTCATGTCTACAACTATTTTATTTGGTGTTATATTCTCAATTTTAGCGATCGTGTTTATCGTAGGAACATTTTTCGTTAAATCCAAAGAAGTGGGCCATAGCGAAACATTTTCAAATGAAATAGAAGATTTACAGCATCAAGTTGATCATCTAGAAAAAAATTACGATTTAGACTTTGACTTAGATGACCAATATAGAATACGAGAACAGCTACAAAATGCTATTAAAAATAAAGAAACATTAGAACGTAAAACCGATTACTTAGCTAAAAATTTAAAATACGCACAACAACAACATCAAAAAGCAGATCAACATATTCAAGATGTTAAGTCAGAACTACATTTATCTGATAAAATGTCAGATGAATTACTTGTTGATGGTATCGCTACAATGCACAAAATTAAAGGGCATGATAAACATGTTGAGGAATTATCGCAACATGCGAACGAGTTAGAAAGAGCATTAAAATCATTCTACGAACATGCTTATGAAGTAACGAAAAATCAATTTACTTACTTCAATGAATCATCGTTATTCCATGATGTTCAACAATGGTTGAAGACAGAAATTGATAACTTAGATAAACGTCAACGTAACAATGAACAAATCGCTTTATTAGAAAATGAAATAAGTCAACTAAACGACCGTTTAACTGAAAATAATAATGTAATATCAAAGCTATTTGAATTTGTTCAAGTTTCTGATGAAGAAAGTTATTATCGTCATTATGATAAATATCAAACATATCACAAACAGTTAAATAGATTCAGTGATTTATCTAACTATCTAGAAAATCAAAGCTATGATTATGAATTAAGCTCAAAACTAAGTGAAAAAACTACGGCACAATTAGAAAATGAAAATGCAGTACTTTCTAAGCAAGTGGATGAATATAATGATCAATATTTAACGCTACAATCTGAAGTAAGTGACTTAAAAGCTCAAATTACTGATATGGAAACTGATAAGACGTTAGCGCATTTAAGACATAGATTCCATACACTTAAGAATAAAGTCAATGATGAAGCGAAAGAATGGGCAAGTTTAAGTTATCTGCAAAATTTAGTAGATGGTCATATTAGACAAATTAAAGACCAACGTTTGCCATATGTTATAGATGAAGCAACACATATCTTTTCACATTTAACAAATAACCAATATGTACAAGTTACTTATGCAAACGAAGTTTTAATGGTGAAACATCTTAATGGCCAAATGTATGAACCAGTCGAACTGAGTCAATCTACTAAAGAAATATTATATATTGCTTTACGCTTAAGCTTAATCAAAACGTTAAAACCTTACTATCCATTCCCAATCATTGTAGACGATGCATTTGTTCATTTTGATAAACATCGTAAAGAATTGATGATGAATTATTTAAGAAGTATGCCAAATGATTATCAAATCTTATACTTTACATGTGCTAAAGATACTAGCGTGCCTTCAAAACAAATAATCACGTTAAATAAATACAAGGAAGGCGGTAAATAATGCGAAATATAGAAAAACTTAATCCTGGTGATTCGGTAGATCATTACTTTCTAATACACAAGGCAACACAAGGTGTAACTGCGCAAGGTAAGGATTACATGACGCTTTATTTACAAGATAAAAGTGGAGACATGGAAGCGAAACTATGGAGAGTTACGAAAGAAGAAATGAAAGTACTTGTGCCAGAAAAGGTTGTTCACGTTATTGGTGATGTAATTAATTATCGTGGTAGAAAGCAAATGAAAATTAATAAAATTAGGTTAACAACAGCTGAAGATAATTTAAACATTCACGATTTTGTTGATGGTGCGCCTTTAACACCAGATGAAATACAAGAGGAAATTTCACATTTCATGTTAGAAATTGAAAATGCCAATTTACAGCGTATTACACGTCATTTAATACGCAAACATCAAGAAGCATTTTTTACGTTTCCAGCAGCAAGTACACATCATCATAACTTTTCAAGTGGGTTAAGTTACCATGTTTTAACGATGTTACGTGTAGCTAAATCAATTTGCGATATTTATCCATTGTTGAATCGTAGTTTATTATACAGTGCAATTATTTTACATGACATGGGTAAAGTGAAAGAGTTAAGTGGTCCAGTGGCTACTTCTTATACGGTCGAAGGAAATTTATTAGGCCATATTTCTATTGCAAGTGATGAAGTGGCTGCAGCAGCGAGAGATTTGAGCATAGATGGCGAAGAAATTATGTTATTACGTCATATGATCTTAGCTCACCACGGTAAAATGGAATTCGGTTCACCAAAAATGCCACATTTAAAAGAAGCTGAGATACTCTTCTTCATAGATAATATTGATGCTAAAATGAATATGTTTGAAAAAGCATTCAAGAAAACAGATGAAGGACAATTTACAGAACGTATTTTTGGTTTAGAAGGACGTCAATTCTATAATCCGAAAACAATGGATTAAGTACTAAATATGCAAGAGGTTTATACACAGAGAAATGTGTATAAACCTCTTTTTATATAATGGGACCATTTTTATAAAATTAGCGATATAAATAAGCTAGTGAATTGCTTAAAATTAAATTGACTTACTATCAAAATACACATAAAATCAAATTACAATAACTGAATTTGATATTTGAAGGGGATCATAAGTATTAATGAATGTCATTTCAAAACACTTAAGGGGATAAATAATGTACAAATACATACAAATCTTTTTAGTAGCGCTTAAGCTCGGATGTATTTCTTTTGGCGGACCTACAGCACATTTAGGATATTTTTATGATGAATATGTAAAAAAGAGGAAATGGTTAAACGAAAAAGAATATTCAGACCTGGTGGCTTTATGTCAATTTTTACCGGGGCCCGCGAGTAGTCAAGTTGGTATAGGTATCGGTACTATAAGGGGAGGTTTAGTAGGTGGGATATTATCATTTCTTGCTTTTACGATGCCCTCGGTAGTCATACTTATTATTTTTGCAGTGGTAATGAATGGTACTGATATGAGTACATCTTGGATACAAGGTTTGAAGTTAGTTGCGGTTGCTGTTGTGGCTCAAGCAATTTTAGGTATGAGTAAAAAATTAACAAATACAAAATCAAAAATTTTACTCGCTTTGTTTGTATTAGCAATTACTTTATTAGTGCATCACATACTTATACAAATTGTAGCGTTAACTTTAACAGGATTATATGGATTAATCTTTTTAAGAAAAAGTGATCATCCAGCGACATATTCTAAACAAATTCGCATTCCAAAATTGTTCGGTGTTATATCAATAAGTTTGTATTTTGCTTTATTAATTATTCTACCTATTTTTCGCACAATATTCCAAAACGTGTGGATCATCATGTTCGATAGTTTTTATCGTGCAGGCGCACTCGTTTTTGGGGGAGGGCATGTTGTTTTACCTTTATTAGAAAAGGAATTTGTGCCGGCTGGGTTAATTTCTAAAGATGATTTTATAGCTGGTTATGCTGCGGCCCAAGGTGTTCCAGGACCATTATTTACTTTTGCATCATATATCGGTACTAATATAGAAGGTATTGTCGGTGGTGTCGTAGCAACTATTGCGATTTTCTTACCCGCATTTCTATTGCTATTTGGCATTCTACCTTTTTGGGAAGATATCAAGTCCAATAAATATATTGATGGTTTCTTAACTGGTATCAGTGCTGGTGTGGTAGGGATTTTAATAGCTGCGTTCTATTCACCAATATGGATTTCAACAATAAAAGGGGAACTGGATTTTGTTTTAGCTAGTGTAATGTTTGTTTTGTTGATGCATTTTAAATGGCCATCTTGGTCAATTGTACTCATTGGTATAGCAATAGGGGTTATTTTATATTAATAATGAATAAAAAACTGAGACATTGAGTAATGTCTCAGTTTTTTTCGTGTTATTGACTTGCTGATAGGCCTGAAGCTCCTCCTGAAGCGGCGCCTCCACCTTGTTGTTGCATTGCTTGTTGTTGTTGCTGCTGTTGCTGTTGTTGTTTGATTTTGTCAGGGTCAAGAATAGAATTTTCAATAGCTTTTTTAATATCTCTATCTTTATAATCTACTTTATATTCTTTAAGTAAATCTTTGTATGCATCTGTTAACAGTTTAGGATCTTTTTGTACTTTTTGTTGTAAGATTTGAGATTTTAGCTTGCTCTTTTCATCTTTAAAGTCATTTTCTTTATCGGCTTTAATAATATGGTAACCGTAATCTGTCTTAATGACTTTAGAAACTTCACCTTGCTTAAGCTTGAATAAAGCTTTTTCAAATTTGTCATCCATTTGACCTTTAATGACATAACCTAAACTACCATTTTTCTTAGCTGATGATGTATCTTTAGATTCTTCTTTGGCAATTTCACCAAATTTGTCTGGGTCTTTAGAAACTTTCTTTTGAATTTCTTCAGCTTTGGCTTTAGCCTTTTTATCTGATAAACCTTCTTTATCATCTTTGTTTTCTTTTACTTTAATTAAGATATGTGATGCTTTTTTAGTGTCATCTTTGATTTCTTTGTCTGAAACTTTAACTTTGTCGTTAAGTAATTCTTTTTGATACGCTTGTAATTTCTTTTGTTCCTTATAATCATCTAATGACATTTTTTGTTGTTTTAACATGCTTTCAAATTGATCTTTGCCACCATATTGCTTTTGTTCTTTCTTAATTTCTTTATCAATATCTTTTGTATCAACCTTATCTTTATATTTATCAGCTAATAATTTGTTTAATAAGATTGAGAAAGAACTATTTGCAACTTGTTCGTCACCCATTTTATTCATGACATCTTCAACTTTAACATTACCAGCTTTAGATGAAATGAGTGTGTTATCTTTCGAATCTGTAGCATTATTACCACACGCGCCTAATAATAATGCACTAGCAGTTAATGGAAGTACGACTTTTTTAAATGATTTCATAGTTGGAAACTCCTTTTGTAAGAATAACAAGGTAAATATAACATATTAATTGCGATACACCAATTAGAAACATAGTATCTCAGACTATTGTAGTAGAAAATTATGATTTTTTTGACATTTTAATAATGATTATATTTAAAACGAAATACCTCAACTTTAAAGATAAAAAAGCAGAACTTGTAATCATCAAATTAATGATTACAAGTTCTGCTTTAGTAAACGGTATTTTTATTTGTGTAATGCGTGTTGCTTGGAATTCACTTTACTTAAAATATTGATGCCTGTTTGATGTTCTTCAATATGTGTACCTTCATTAGAAAGGATGATAACCTTTATATATAGTAAATCCATTATTGAATAACCTAAATTTAATGCGATTAAAAACATAAAATAGTGACCGTAAGCCGTGAATAAAAAAGTTGCATAGATACATAAAGCAGTGATTACGAATAATGGTGTTAGTAATGCAAAACAAAAATAGTATTTATTCACTGGTGTATTCACGTAAACATTATAAAAGGGCACATTGGAATTTTTCGATAATTTGTATGATTTGAAATGTTTATAATATGGACTTAGAAATACTAAATGTATAAATTTATGAAATGGATATAACAAAAATACTGCAATTAAAAATAATATGAAATGTTGATCCGTTGATTTCGTATCTGAAAAGAAGTATAGAATTTCATATGCGATTAAAAATGAAATTATAGTAGTAGCAAAACTGAGAAATGCAATTCTAGGCAACCCGAATCGTGCGTTAATATCGACCTGACGAGAACAAAGATACATGATCTCCATACTCCTTTCCTAACCATTATTAATTGTACTCAAGTATTATCTATCTTAATGTATCAAACGTCAAGACTAAAATGATCACTGATGTCAAATCATTCAATTTTCCCATTAAAAATACTGAATATCGCTCTAGCTCATTAGCGATATCCAGTAATTTTTAATTATATTTAAAGGAGTAAATCAATTACTTATCTTTTTGGAAAGTATTACTAATTTCTTCACCACGGTTTTGAAGATTTTCAACATGAGATTGTAGACGGTTAATATTTGGATCGATATCCGATTTGAAATCACCAATCATTGTCTTAACTTCGTCACCGATAGAGTTACCGAACTCAGTACCTTCAGTTTTTATTTGATTTACGTAATTCATAATATCGTTGATATTTTGTTTAATCGTATCAATTTCTCTTGTGAATTCTGATTCAGCGCCAGCAGGACGTTTTACTTTTAATTGGCGATCAGCATCTTGTTTATTGTCACGGTTCATCATTGCAACGCCAAGACCAGTTGCTAAACCTGCAGTCACACCTAATATAATTTGAGCTGTTCTCATTACAATTCTCCTCATTTCTTAATTAATCTCATATTTGTTTAATATTTTTTATATACCCATTTTCGTTGGATAATAAGCATTTTAGTTGAATTGGTTAGCAATTTCTTTTGCAAGTTGAGCTTTCATATCATCATCGATCGTATCTTCATGTGTTTCCCAATGATAGCCAAAACCGTCTGTGTCGTTCTCATATCTTGGTAATAAATGGAAATGAAGATGGAAGACAGATTGATCGGCGAACTCGCCATTATTTTGTATAATATTTAAACCATCAGGATTAAATGCTTTTTTAATCGCATTTGCAACTTTTGGAAGTGCAGCACCAATATGTTGCATCGTTGCTTCATCGGTTTCAAATATATTCGCAGATGGTTTCTTCGGAACAAGTAATGTATGTCCTTTAGTAACTTGTGAGATATCTAGAAATGCATATACGTATTCATCTTCATATACTTTATGACTTGGAATTTCACCGTCAATAATTTTGCTAAAGATAGTTTCTGACATAATATCTTCACTCCTTTTATCATAGTTACAAATATTATAGCATTCCTACAATATTTTCGTCAGTGCTTTACATATAAATTTATGAATAAACATTGATTTTTGGTACAATACAAATTATGGAGGTGCCCATATGACAGTGAAAGTTGAGCAACTAACAGGTGGTTATGGTAAAAAACCTATTATTAAAAATATCAATTTTGAACTCAAAAAAGGAGAAATCGTAGGACTCATTGGATTAAATGGAGCCGGTAAAAGTACAACAATAAAACATATGCTCGGTTTACTCACGCCAATGGAAGGTGAGTTGACGATTTCCGATGTTAATATAAAACAAGATGTTGAAACGTATAGAAGAAAGTTATCATATATTCCAGAATCGCCAGTGATTTATGAAGAATTAACTTTGAAAGAACATATTTACATGACAGCAATGGCTTATGATATAAACAGAGAGGAAGCTATGAAACGTGCTGAACCATTACTTAAAACCTTCCGTTTAGAAAATGAATTGAACATTTTCCCAAGTCATTTTTCTAAAGGTATGAAACAAAAGGTAATGATCATTTGTGCATTTATCGTAGATCCTGAACTATACATTATTGATGAGCCTTTCTTAGGCTTAGATCCACTAGGTATTCAATCGATGTTAAATTTAATGGTAGAAAAGAAAAAAGAAGATAGAACTGTATTAATGAGTACGCATATACTTGCAACAGCTGAACGATATTGTGATCGATTTATTATTATGGATAAAGGTGAGATAGTGGCGTTCGGTGATTTAGATGAGTTGCGCACACAAACAGGATTACATGACAAAACATTAGATGAAATTTATATTCATGTTACGCAAGGTGGCCAAGCATAATGAGTAGTCTGGATGCAAAGCAGTTATTTAACGAACGTCGTCAGGCCATCAATAAAGAAAAACGCTACTATAATAAGTTTATATTTAATGGTCATTTTTCTGTTTTTATCGTTATTATGCTAGGTGCTTTTATAATGGGATACGGTGGCTGGTTAAAGCATATCCCGAAAGGTATTAATTATGCGTTAATTGCGAGTTTAGTGTTAGCAATTACTTCAATGTTTCCATTACGTACATTACTTAAAGATGCAGACCGTCTATTCTTATTACCATTTGAAAAACATATGTCAGATTATATGAAATCTAGTTTGATTTATAGTTATTTTTTAAGGCTGCCTATCCAAATCATAATGATTATCGTATTGTTTCCATTGTTTTATGTAATCAATGGTAAATCGTATGGTTTCTATATCATGTTTGCGATATTAGCATTAATCTTGCCATATTTAGGTTTATTACTTAAATGGCAATGGTATCGTTATAGACTTGAAACTTGGTCTTTATATTTATTATTATTCATTATCTTTACATCAGGGTATTTTGTAGTGTTGGGACCTAAAAATATTTCAGGTTTAAGTACGATTTTACTACTGATAGGATTAATTTTAATATTGAAAAAGATTAATATAAAACAGTTATTCCCATGGGAACGTATGATTAAATCTGAACAACAGCACCATATGAATTACTACAAATTTGTAAATATGTTCACTGATGTTAAACATTTAAAAGAAACAGCAGTCCGCAGAAGTTATTTGGATCCTATATTACGCACACCAAGTACGAAGAAATTTAATGAGAATCACATGTACTTATATTTATTTACAAGAAGTTTTGCAAGAGGTAAGGATGCCTTTCACATTATATTAAGGCTCGTTGTGATTGCATTGATCTTAATGATATGGTTACAACAACCTATTGTTACATTAGTGATTGGCGGATTGTTTATGTATATTATCTTATTACAGATGGCACAATTTTATACGCAACAAGCTTACGGTTTATGGCCTCAAGTTTGGCCTGTTAGCGATACGAAAGTGATTAAAGGTTACCACCAATTTTTATTACGATTAATGGTAATTTTAGGTATATTATTCACTATTGTTTATGCGATTGTAAATCCTATCTATGCATATGGAGGTATAGTGTTCTTTATCGTAGGATGGTTAACTATAAGAAGCGTGATTAAAAAGTTACAGTACCAAGAAACGTTATTGAGAGACTAAATTATATTTCCATCTATAAATAATGTTTCAATTATATAAAATAAAAGCAGTGAAGTTATCTATTAATGTAGAAAGCTTCACTGCTTTTTAATATTGTATTTATATTGAATATAATATTTTAAAAGATGGTCAACAAAGATTAATGTTCGATTGGATATAAATATCTTTCGAAATAACTTGAATGTTGCCCGCTTGCACCGAAAAATTGACTTAATGCCGTCTTAGCAAAATTGTCATTAAATACTGTTGATGATTTAAAGTCTTCATAGTCGGCTCTTTTGTTAAAACCAAAGTAAACCTTATATGTTAAACCTTGGTTAGGTTTTAATAAACGATAACTACGATAACCCGCAAATTGTTGGAAATCAGCTGTTACATTCATTAATTTCTTCTCTAATTGATATGCATGGTCATCAGTAGTAGGGACGAAGATGACAGAATAGAAATGGTCTTCGTTTAATTCACCTTCTGATTGTAAGATGTCATATTCAATAGGTTGTTTTAAAGCTGTTGTAGTATCAGTTTCTTCAATAATTACTGAAGAATCTGAAGCTGAAAATTGTAGTAATTCATGGTCTGGGTTATTGATTCTTATCTGATTCAAATAACCAAAGGTACCATAAGAAACATATAGTTTCATATCGTTATCCCCCTTGTTATTCTCCATTATTTGTATGTAACAATTATACTTTACTATATTTAGTTTAATTTTCCCAATATATACATATATTTGCTAGCTTATATTATAATAGATTCTTGATAGAAGGTAAAAGATTTTTAAATAGTGTGACATTATTTATTGAGTATGAATTTTTTATGACATTTAAGCATGACGAAATACGAACATAATAACATATGATATTATAAATAAGAATGATTATAATGTAGGAGGATCTTAAGGTGCATAGCAAAAACAATACAATTTTAAAGATGATTCAGGGAGAGGAAGTTTCACATACGCCTGTATGGTTTATGCGACAAGCAGGACGCTCTCAACCTGAATATAGAAAGTTAAAAGAAAAATATTCATTATTTGAAATTACGCATCAACCAGAGTTATGTGCATATGTGACACATCTTCCTGTAGATAATTACAATACAGATGCTGCAGTATTATATAAAGATATCATGACACCACTAAAACCTATTGGTGTAGACGTAGATATTAAATCAGGTATTGGCCCCGTTATTCAAAATCCTATTAAAAATATTCAAGATGTAGAGAAATTAGGGAAAATTGATCCTCAAAGAGATGTTCCTTATGTACTAGATACAATTAAGTTACTTACAGAAGAAAAATTAAACGTACCATTAATAGGATTTACAGGCGCACCATTTACTCTAGCGAGTTATATGATAGAAGGTGGCCCATCAAAAAATTACAATCATACAAAGGCTATGATGTACAGCGATGAAGCAACTTGGTTTGCATTGATGGATCATTTAGTTGAAATGTCTATCACATACGTTAACGCACAAATCAAAGCAGGTGCAGAGTTAATCCAAATCTTCGACTCATGGGTAGGGGCACTTAATGTTGAAGACTACAGATATTATATTAAGCCGTCTATGAATAAACTGATCAATGGAATTAAAGCGCAACATGATGTACCTGTTATCTTGTTTGGTGTGGGTGCAAGCCATTTAATCAATGAATGGAACGATTTACCTATCGATGTATTAGGTTTGGATTGGAGATATACAATTCAAGATGCACACGATTTAGACATCACTAAAACATTACAAGGTAATTTAGATCCGTCATTACTACTCGCACCATGGAATGTTATTGAAGAAAGATTAAAACCTATCTTAGATGAAGGTGTAGCTCATGGGAAACACATTTTCAATTTAGGCCATGGTGTATTCCCAGAAGTTAAACCTGAGACGTTAAGAAAGATTACTGAGTTTGTGCATAACTATACACAAAGATAACGAGAATACATTAAATTTATTTGAAGGATGATTTGAAAATGAAAAAGCGCATAGGCTTATTAGTTATGGCATACGGTACGCCGTATAAAGAAAGTGATATAGAAGCATATTACACAGATATTAGACATGGTAAGAAACCATCAACTGAAGAAATTGAAGATTTGAAAGCACGTTATGAATTTATAGGGGGACTTTCTCCTTTAGCTCGAATTACTAATAATCAAGCAAATGCATTATGTGAAGCCTTAAATGAAACATATTCAGATGTTGAATTTAAACTTTACATTGGTCTAAAACATATCCATCCATTTATCGAAGATGCCGTACAATCTATGCATGAAGATGGTATTACAGAAGCGGTAACAGTAGTACTCGCTCCACATTATTCTAGCTTTTCAGTAGGATCTTATGATACGCGTGCCGAACAAGAAGCTGACAAATATGGTATAACATTAACGCACGTTCAACATTATTATCACCAACCTCAATTTATACAATACTGGTCAGAGAAAATTAATGAAACGTTAAGTCAAATACCTCAAGAAGAGCATGATGATACTGTATTAGTGGTTTCTGCGCATAGCTTACCAAAAGGGCTAATTGAAAGAAATAACGACCCATACCCAACAGAATTACATGAAACTGCCCAACTCCTTGAACAGAATACGCATATTAAACATGTTGCAGAAGGTTGGCAGTCTGAAGGTAATACAGGCACACCTTGGTTAGGACCTGATGTTCAATATTTAACGAAATCACTCTATGAGCAACACGGTTATAAACATTTTATATATACACCGGTTGGATTTGTGTGTGAACATTTAGAAGTATTATATGATAATGACTACGAATGTAAAGTAGTGTGTGATGAAATAGGTGCGAACTATTATCGTCCTGTAATGCCTAACACAGATCCTTTATTTATAGGCGCCATCGTTGAAGAAATTAAATCTGTCTATTAAGAAAGGAGCTTGTTGATGACGGAAATTGCAATTATAGGTGCAGGGATCACTGGGTTAACAAGTGCATACTACATTAAACGACAACGACCTGACATTGACGTAACAATTTACGAAGCGACAAATAGAACAGGTGGTAAGATTCAAACATATAGAAAAGACGGCTACACGATTGAACTGGGACCTGAATCGTATCTTGGAAGAAAGCATATTATGACAGATGTCGCAAAAGACATTGGTTTAGAGTCAGATCTCGTTACAAATCAAACAGGTCAATCTTATATCTATGCTAAAAATAAACTTTATCCTATCCCAGGTGGATCCATTTTGGGAATACCGACAAGTCTGAAACCATTTTTACAAACGAAACTCATTTCACCGATAGGTAAACTGAGAGCCGGTTTAGATTATTTAAAGCGTCCAACACAGATGGAAAATGATATTTCAGTAGGACACTTTTTCCGAGCAAGATTAGGTGATGAAGTACTTGAAAATCTCATAGAACCATTAATGGGTGGTATTTACGGCACAAATATAGATGACTTAAGTTTAATGAGTACCTTCCCTGAATTTAAGCAGAGAGAAGAGCAATTCGGTAGCTTAATTAAAGGGATGAAATATGAGAAGATACAGCGCCAACAGCAAAGACAGCTTTATCCTGGTGCCCCGAAAGGTCAATTTAGACAATTTAAAAATGGATTAAGTTCATTTATTGAAAGTTTAACTAAATATGTAGAACACCAAGGAGTAAAGATTGTATATAATACTAGAGTAAATGATATTACTCAATCTCAGAAACATTATCATTTACACTTTACTAATCAAAAGATTGCTTTCGATGGGGTATTAGTTACAACACCACACCAAACTTTTATAAAATGGTTCGAGAATGATCCAGCGTTTGATTACTTTAAAGAAATGCAATCTACGTCAGTTGCTACAGTTGTATTGGCATTTGATGAAAAAGACATTGAAAACACGTACGACGGCACAGGGTTTGTTATTGCACGTACGAGCAATACGACAATTACAGCTTGTACTTGGACAAGTAAAAAATGGCCATTCACAACACCAGAAGGTAAAGTATTGTTGCGTGCTTACGTAGGTAAACCAGGTGACACTACATTAGATGCTCATAACGACGATGAAATCGTGTCGATAGTAAGAAACGATTTAAATAAAATGATGAATATTAATGGCGATCCTGAATTCAGTATTGTAAACCGATTACCACAGAGTATGCCACAATATAGAGTGGGTCATATCGATAAAGTTAAAGATATTCAGTCACACATTATTAAAAATTATCCAAAATTAAGAATAACAGGTGCTTCATTTGAAGCGGTAGGTTTACCGGATTGTATACAACAAGGTAAAGATGCGGTTGAATCTCTATTAAATGAAATAGAATAATAGATTAAAAAACATTACTCGATTTAATTTAATTATTAAAAAGGGTGATGTTTTTTTATTATGAGATTTTAAAACTCATTAAATTTATGAGATACTAAAAATTAAATGCTAAGGATTTTAAGAGTTATGAAATAAGATGTGACTTTGCCTAAAGAACGAATTGAGTATACAAAAAGTTAGCATTGAGTATCAATAAGGAAAGGTAACTCTTTTACTCCGTGGGGGAATTAATAATGACAGATATAATTATAGTACATTCTAAATATGGAGATTCAACAAACCACTGGTATGAGTGGTTAGCAAATAATTTAACGATTGAAGGTTATCGCGTAAATATTTTTAATATTGCAGTTGACACAAATGATAATCTTCAACAATGGGTAGACGAAATGGAACAACAAATACATATTCGAAAATATGAAACATACTTTGTTACGCATGGATTTGGCACATTAGCTGCTTTAAAATACCTAGAATGTAAAGATATTCAAAGTATAGAAGGGCTTTTTAGTATTTCGGGATTTAAAGATGATGCTAAAGATATCGATGAAAATATAAAACTGAAAGATGAATCGATAGATTATGAAAAAGTAAAATCTAAAGTGGATCATTTTTATGGTTTATGTTCAAAAGATGATCAATATGTTTCCTATAAAGAAACAAAGAGACTCATGGACACGCTAGGTGGGACATGTAGGATAACAGATCACGGCGGACATTTTATGGATAGTGATGGATTTGGTACGTTTACCAAATTACAAAGTAAAATGCAGAAGTTAATGACAACGTAAATAATCATAAAGAAAAGGTCATTTACGTTGCTTGAATGTATTATTTAGGAATTTAAAGTCGTGCGTTTTTAATGAAGTGAATAAGAGCACGCTACTTTGAAATAGAATCAGATAAGGAATAGGGGACGCGTAAAATTAATAATGTAAAGAAAACAAAGAAAAAATATAAATAAAGCACAAAAATTAAAAAAATATGGTATATATTGCGTTTTTACACAAATTTCTTTCAATAAGTTATTGACGTTAGTGCTAAAAATTTATATACTGTAAAAGTCTTACAAGTTAGCCGAGTTCAAATAGCAAGTATTACATATCTTCTTTAAGCAATAATTAAATAAATGTAAATAAATTATAAAAATATATTGACTTGATATTAAGATATATGCTATATTAATGAGGTAGGCGTTATTAAATAATATTAACGCGGGATGGAGCAGTTCGGTAGCTCGTCGGGCTCATAACCCGAAGGTCGGTGGTTCAAATCCGCCTCCCGCAATTACATAATAGGTCCCGTAGTGTAGCGGTTAACACGCCTGCCTGTCACGCAGGAGATCGCGGGTTCGATTCCCGTCGGGACCGCCATTATGGTTCAGTAGCTCAGTTGGTAGAGCAATGGATTGAAGCTCCATGTGTCGGCAGTTCGACTCTGTCCTGAACCATTTCTGATTTGCCCTTGGCGGATGTGGCGAAGTGGTTAACGCATCGGATTGTGGTTCCGACACGCGTGGGTTCGATTCCCATCATCCGCCCCTTTAATCATTATCATATGCGGGTGTAGTTTAATGGCAAAACCTCAGCCTTCCAAGCTGATGTTGTGGGTTCGATTCCCATCACCCGCTCCATTATATTAATCCACAGTAGCTCAGTGGTAGAGCTATCGGCTGTTAACCGATCGGTCGTAGGTTCGAGTCCTACCTGTGGAGCCATGGCCCCGTGGTCAAGCGGTTAAGACACCGCCCTTTCACGGCGGTAACACGGGTTCGAGTCCCGTCGGGGTCATACAAACAGAAGTGAAATATCGCTTCTGTTTTTTTAATATGGAAAGTTGTCCGAGTTGGCCGAAGGAGCACGCCTGGAAAGCGTGTAGGCGCCACAAGCGTCTCGAGGGTTCGAATCCCTCACTTTCCGTTATTTGCTTATTCCTCGTTATTCATCGTTTATAAAAACGTTAATATGACGGGGGTTTGTTATATCTCGTTTAACTTCGTTTTTCATCGTTTTTATAATTCTACGCCAACGGAACGCCAATATTCGCATGATAAAATAGGTGTTACGCCAATATTTTTAAGTCGACGCCAACGCAGTTATCGCCTTGTTTTCTGAAATGTTTGCCATTATAACCAAAATAAAACCCCCATTTATCGTTACTATTCATTTTGACTTACATTTTATAAATTTTTAGAGAACTTAAGTTCTAGTAGAGGATAAAAAATAATAAGGGTACCGAAGTACCCTTATTATTTTTAACTTATTTCCAATCTCAATGATTCTTTATATTGTATTGCTTTGGGTTCATCAATAAAATTCACTGTATTATTATGTTCTTTTAATACTTGATTTTTAATTTCTTCTATATTTAATTTAAAGAACTCTTTACGTCCATTCACTTTATTAACTTTGTAATTTTTAAAATGTTGATGTAAATTCTTCTCTAACTCAAATGCATTTTCTGAAAAAATTAAAGCATGAACATCAAATTCAAATGGTACAGAAGCACTGCTCAATTCATTTATTCTATCCATAGGATCTAAACGACGAGTTACGCCAATTTTATAAATATTTTCTCCGAATGATCCAATGTTAGAAATGATATAAACATATCCAGATTGAGCTTTTTGTTGTCGTTCACTTACATTTTCTTTTTCAGTATTTAGGTTCTGTAAAGATTGTTCAAGTTCTTTTATTTTTTCAATAAATAGTTCTTTTTCAGCTTGTAATTCTGTATTATTTAGATATTTTGTTAGCTTATTGATTTCATTATTATGATGTTTAATATCTTTATTTAATTCGTTGAGTCTTTTTTCCATTTCTTTTTTAGCTTTTTCTTCTTCTTTAATTCTTTCACGTTCTTCTCTTCTAATTATTTTTTCATCTTCAAGTTTAATTTGATATTTATGTACTAATTCAAGCATCTCGAGTTTTATATCTAATAGTTGAGTAGGAATTTGTACATTATCAGTTTCAAATATTTTATTTATACCTTCAAAACTCTTAAAAATTCTATTTTGCATACTTTCAATATTTTTACTTGTAACGCTGTTAATTAAAATTGCAGTTTCAGCGTTAAATAATCTTATAATTTGTTTTACTTGATTATTATAGTGACGTTTATTAGACGTAGGAATATCAAGTAATAAATTCTCTTTATTTATTAACTCTTTTTCTTTTAATTCTAATTTCTTTATATAATTATTAATATCCGTTGAAGCTACATCAGTCATTTTAAATGGATAAATTAACTTTAATTCATATTTAGATCTTTTTTCTTTAATTAAATTATTTAAATATGATAATTCATCAGTACCTTTTTGAATATTTCGATGTAATTCATGTGAGATATTTTCCAATTCTTTAGTTTTAATTTTTAATAGTTGATAATTTTTTACATCAATTTCGGTTATTTTATCAATGAGAACTAATTTAATTACTGCATAAATCGAAAGGCCAAAGGGTATAATTGCTATTCCTGGCGTAGCGATTGCAAATAACGAAGTTACTAATATTGTCCACATTACCCAATTCTTTTTAAAATTTTTGTTTTCCATGATTTCCTCCCCAATTAATTTTTATATTCAAACGTACATAATTGTTCTAACATTTTTTAATTTACATAGTACGAGATGCGGTATGAATAAATAGTGTGTTTTACATATTCAATAAATTGTTAAATTCTCTCAATTATTTCTCTATGAAATAAAAATTAAGTTAACTTGATTTATACAATATAATACTATACTTATTTACTAGAGTTTGGCAATAGATATTTTGAATATTTTGTATTATATTTTTGATTAATTTATAAAGTTTCAAAATTTTGATAGTTTAATAATTTTATCGGTGGGGTAGAATACTTTTACCTACTGTTGTCTCCTAGAATATATCCGTCTAGGAGGAGCTATGATAAGTTTAATTTCCGCAATTGGGTCCATCGGGACTTTCATTATGGCACTATTTTATATTGTTTCTATTTCCATTCAGTTTTACCAAATGAAAATTGAATTTATTCCAGCGCTAGGCTTTAACCAAACCTTATTGAGTAGAGACAACAAAAATCAATTATATTTGTTGAACACGTCTGCTAGAGAATCTAAACATGAAGATTTTTTAAGGTTATATAATTTAGGTGGCGGTGCAGCGAAAGAAATTAAGATAGAGATATATTTAGATGGAGGTAAGACGATTCAAACTAAATATGTTAATATCTTACCGAGTAAAGAAGGTTATTTATTACCTATCAATAGATGGGTGTTTGATGAATTGAATAAATCAATCGACAGTCGCACTGAACAGTCTAATATAAAAATAAAAATCTCATATAACCATTACGTAAGTAGAAAAACTAATGTAATCACTTATAGAGCTTATATAGATGATTTTAATGAATACAATGATAGAGATATATATGAATTACAATTTGTATAATTGTGTAGTGTCTGAACTCACCTTAAATAGGTGAGTTTTTATTTTTAATAAGACAAAGTTATTAGTATTTCTAAAATTTTCTTTACTTTTAAGTTGTTTGATGTAAATATAGTGCTATATATAAATTTCGTTATAAGTATTTTTAGATTTCAATGTATTTTAATAAAAGGAGTTGAGAAGTGAGAAAGTGGAAGTTATTTTTCACAATTATCAATGCTCACATCGTGATATGAAAGTTACTGTAAATGTTCGAAAAACAACAAAAGAAGAAAAAAGAGAAGCTATGATTGCTTTGGGTTTACTCGTAATTACAATTATAATAGTAAAAAAGGTATTGTTTTAGTATAAATTTTTAAAGGTGATTTTATGGTGACACGTGAAGAAATTTTTAAATTTGTACAAAATAAATATGGTGTAGAACCTGACTATCCTTGGGAAAAATATTCAAATTATGCAGCGCTTCGTCATGATAATAATGGTAAATGGTTTGGGTTAATTATGGACATAACTGGAGATAAATTAAACCTTAATCATAACGATGACATCGATGTAATAAATTTAAAAGTTCATCAAGAATTTATTGGTAGTTTACGCAAGAAAAAGGGGATATATACTGCATATTATATGGATAAATCGAATTGGGTATCGATTAATCTGGACGAAATTCAGTCTTTAGAAGTTATTTCAGATTTAATAGAAGAAAGTTATGAGCTCACCACTAAATGATTGAGACTAATTTGTAATTAAAGTGAAGAAATAATAAAAAACGTACACAGCATTTGTGTACGTTTTTTTATATGGAAGTGATTGATAATAGAGATTTATTTAAATTACACATAGACATCGTACTTTGCAACTAGGGATTGTAATTCAAACTTTAGAAAGTAAACATAATTCCAATAATTGAAATAACCATGATGCTACATACAATAACTAATTCTTTGATATCGTCCAATGTGATCCTCCGTTCTCTATATTTTTGTTAATAAAAATTACTCCAAATATAAAATCATACTAGTGAACTAAGCGAATGGAGTAGCTAAAATTTATGTATAATGAGAATTCTTAGGATGTATTTTTAGAGGTAATTATAAATCGTTATATTTGTGTGCAACAGTTTAGCAATAGACTTATAGAACTTGCACGATAAATACAATAATATTGTACATGATTTGGTTGGTGAAGTTAAGAAGCTGGCGCGCAGAAAATTCTAATAATTAAGTAAAGCAAATGTAAAGGTTATGTATATAATTTCTGAAAATTCACCCTCAAAGGTAATCTTTATCAATTTGGCAGTAGATGTCTGAATTGAAAATGCGCTTATTTCAAGCTTTTTTCAATCCTAGTCACCCTTACCGGGGTGAGACTACGAAATCTTTATTAAAAATTCGATTTCTGTCCCACTCCCATTTATCTTCGAAAATAATATATAAATTTAGTTTAATAATTTTATATTCTGAAATATACGAGCATACAAGTTATAATATATAAGAATGGAGGTATGATGTAGTGGAGTTTTGGTTGAAAACACAAGCACGAGAAAATAATGAAAAGATTTTTTTAGATGATGGAAGTACACAATTAACATTTGGTGAAGCATATGATTATACAACGCGATTAGCGCATACGCTAACTCAACTTAAACGAACTAGGTTAGGCTTGTATATTGATAATTCAATTGAATCTGTATTGTTGATTAATAGTTGTTGGTTAGCAGGTATTGAAACGGCGATGATTAATACACGCTTAACTGATCGAGAAATTCAATCTCAAATGGCGTCAGTTAATGTGGAAACTATTATAACTATGGAACAATTTGAATTGGCTGGTCTAACTATCATTCCTTATAAGACTTTACAAAGCCAGATGTCATCTCAACAATTCGAATTTGACTTTTCATTTGAACGAATTGCATCGATTATGTTTACTTCAGGTACCACTGGTCCACAGAAAGCAGTACCTCAAACTTTTGCAAATCATTATGCAAGTGCGCTTGGATGTAAAGAAAGTTTAGGTTTTAATGCAGAGACGAAATGGTTGTCAGTATTGCCGATTTATCATATTTCTGGATTAAGTGTGATTTTAAGAGCCCTTATTGGTGGTTTTACGGTACGCCTCGAATCAAAATTTGTAGCTGAGCGTATGTTACAAATTATTCAAGAAGAACAACCGACGCATGTATCATTAGTACCTCAGACATTAAAGTGGTTAATGAATGAAGGGCTAACACAACCTCACAGTATTGAAAAGATTCTACTAGGTGGTGCAAAGCTTTCGAGTAGCTTAATTGAACGTGCATTACAATATCATTTACCAATTTATAATTCTTTCGGTATGACAGAAACTTGTTCTCAATTTTTAACGGCGAGTTCGGAAATGTTAGCCACACGTCATGACACAGTAGGGCAAACGAGTGAAAATGTAGATGTGAAAATTAAAAATCCCAATCATCAAGGTCATGGGGAATTACTAGTGAAAGGTAACAATGTAATGGATGGTTATTTATATCCAGAAAATAGTAATAATGCTTTTGAGGATGGTTATTTTAATACAGGTGATATAGCCGAAATTACAGAAGAAGGTTATGTGATGGTTTATGACCGTCGTAAGGATTTAATTATTAGTGGTGGTGAAAATATTTACCCATATCAAATAGAAACGATAGCAAAATCACATCATCTTATAGAAGATGCTGTTTGTGTCGGGGTTAAAGATGAAACGTGGGGCGAAGTGCCGAGTTTATATTATGTAGCAGAAGTTGCTATTTCTGATGATACGTTAAAGGACTATTTTAAAGAAAATTTAGCGAAATATAAAATCCCGAAATTTTTCCATCGAATTTCATCGCTACCCTATACATCAACTGGTAAATTACAAAGAAATCAGTTGAAAAACTAACTGCGAGGTATCCTTAATTATGAAAATCATCGATATGAAAATGTATACGTTTGAGGCACCTTTTAAACAACCAATTATCACACCAAAAGTGAAATTATATTCTCGCAAAGCACTAGTTGTAGAGCTGATTACTGACGAGGGGATCAGTTACTTTGGAGAATGCAACGCATTTGCGACGTATTGGTATAGCAATGAAACAATAGATATTGTGAAACACAATGCGCACGCGTGGTTTAAAGAATACCAAGGCTATGCCTTTGAGACATATCAACAGCTTCAAGCAACTTTAAGTAAATTAGAATCATTTCCCGCAACACGAAGTATGATTGTGATGGCGTTATATCAAATATTTTATAAATTACCTTCATTTAGTGTGCCATATGGTGCTACAGTTAGTGGAATTTCAAAAGAAAATATTGAACAATTGAAAAAAACACGTCCATCGCGTGTTAAAATAAAATGGAGTTCGCAAATAATGGATGATATTCAAACAATCCAGAATTTGTCATTTAAACCTACAATAGCAATTGATGCCAATGAGTCCATAAAATCATCGGAAACCGACTTATTGTTAAAGTTAGCACAATATGAAATATTATATGTTGAAGAACCATTTAAACAGTTAGCGACTATAGATAATTTTGAAAAGGATCAACTACCAGCTTTAGCGATTGATGAAAAAGCTACTTCGTCTGAAGAAATAAAAAGAATCGTAACACAATTTAATGTGAAAGTGGTTGTATTAAAACCGTTCAGATTAGGTGGAATTGATAGGGTTTTAGAGATTATTAAACAACTTGAAAGGGCAAATATTGATTATGTCATAGGTGGTATGTATGAGTATGGTTTGAGTCGATATTTTACAGCAATGCTTGCTCGACATGCTTCATATCCATCAGATATTACACCTGCTGGATATTATTTTGAGACTGACTATGCACCAGACTCTGGCATATTAAAAGGAGGCTCTATCGAATTTGAGCCTCCAAAGATCGACGTTAATAAGTTAACGCGAATCGATTAATTTTTATCTGAATGATCTTTCTTTAATGGAACGGGATCAAAGCCGCCTTTATGCAATGGGTGACATTTAGAAATTCTTTTTATACCTAACCATGTACCTTTGAATGCACCATGTACTTCGATTGCTTCTTTCGTATATGCAGAACAAGTAGGATAGAAGCGACATGTTGGTGGTGTAATAGGTGATATAAAACGTTGGTAAATATATATAAGTTTAAGAAGAATGGTCTTCATGGTTATGCCTCCATCGTGAAATTAATTATGATTATCTTAACATACAAATAGGAAGAGTGATGCACTTGAAGTTTATTGATCAAGAGAATGATGATGTATATTTAAATTTTAAAAATGAGCATGATAACGCAGATGGACAACACGTATTAGTTATTCCTATTTATCATAATAAACTCTTATTTACGAAGCATAAACAACGGGGTATAGAGTTTCCAGGAGGTAAAGTTGAACCAGGTGAGTTAAGTTTAGAAGCTGCCAAAAGAGAACTCTTAGAGGAAACGGGCGCTCGTGCAAAAACGATAAATTATCTCGCTCAATATTATGTGGATCGAACGAATGGCAAAGGGTTTAGTAAAGATGTGTACGTAGTTCATGTGGCGGCAATTGAACAACAAGATGACTATTTAGAAACCCTAGGACCGATTTTATACCGACACCCAGATGAAGTACCAGGCTCTGATAAAAGTTATCTACTTAAAGACCCAGCTATTTTATATTGTCTAGAAAGAGTGATTGAACTTGGATTTTATCAATAAAAAGCGCATGCCTGTAGAGTTAGCACACCATAAAGTTGAAGAAGTGACTTACCTTGTAGATCAATTAAAGGTGAGAGGGCTAATGATGACACCACACAAAGAAGTCAAACGCATTGTAATATACTTACGTGGTGGTAAAGGACAAGTGGGGCGTGTACGTGCAGGAAGATTATTACAATTTGCAGATATCAATACGTTAGTCATAGGGCCTTATTATCGTGGTAATAACGGAAGTGAAGGTAAGGATGAGTTTTACGGAAATGATTTACACGATGTTACAGAAGCCATTCGTTTATTAAATCGTTCATATCCTAATGCATTTATACATATGGTTGGATTCTCTCGTGGTGGTTTACAAGGGTTATTAACGTTTCAAGATTTACCTATTACAAGTTATATCATTTGGGGTGGCGTATCTAATATTCACTTAATGTATGAAGAACGCGTGGATTTAAGAGGAATGTTGCGACGAATGATTGGGCATCCGCGTAAGCATTCTGAGCGTTATGAAAAACGATATGCTATTAATCAAATTTCTGCCACTAGTCCACCAATTTTAATCGTTCATGGCGGACAAGATCACCAGGTAGGGATTCATCAAGCTTATTATTTGGCGAATCAATTAGAACAAAGAGGTGCCGTATTCCGTACATATTATCAAATGAAAGAAGGCCATGTGCCAAAACCCTTTGCGTTGAAACATACGCTGCACACTGTCTTTCAATGGATGAGCGATGTTGAACAAGGTCATATTAAAGATGATTATGATGAAGACTAATATTATAGTATTTAGAAAATAATCAAAAGAAGCTGAAACATACACATGTTTCAGCTTCTTTTTTAAATGTAATTAATCTAAATGATTTACTGCGTATTGTGCTTCTTCATCCGTGAATTTTTCCCCATATGAAGATGTCAGTTGGTCATACACTGCATCGTTAGACATATTTTGTTCTTCTGCATAATCTTTGGCTTTTTCTAATGCATTCTTTTTATAATTTGCTTTAAGGTGTTTAATCGCATAATCAGCTTCTTTTTCTTTGAATTTTTCTCCATATTCAGAAGTCAGTTGATCATAAATACCTTGTTTAGACATATGCATTGTGTCAGAGTATGTTTTAGCTTTATTTAATGCTGCCTTTTCTTGACGTGTTGCATTAGAACTATTCGTTGAATTATCACCTGATGATGTTGAATTTGAGTCACTAAAACTTGCTGTTAGCGCTGATATACCGATAATAAATAAAATAATTAAAACAAGACATCCGCCACAACCACTGCAGCCCCATATCCATGCTTTTTTCTTTTTATCCTTACTTTGTTGATTTTGATACGCTTGAAATTGTTCCCATTGTCTTTGTTCGTGTGTGCTATTGTGATGGGTGTCAGAGTTTGTGCTGTGTTGATGATTCTGTTGGAAGTCATTACTGTTGTTCGACATAAAAAGCCTCCTAATTATTTTGTTTTTATTAAACAATTTATGTTGTAAATAATGCAGATATTCAGAAACATAAATTGTTAAAAGCTAAGGAATAAATTTTAAGTTTTGTTAAATGTAAAATGAGATGACAAAATAAAATGGTTAAACTTAAATTTATGAAATCTACTAAGATGAAAGTATATGTATGTAAAAGGGTGTTAAAAATTTAAAGCGGTCTCAATAACTTTAATGTTTGGAAGCAATCTTTAAATTAAAATATTTGTAAAACCAATTAAAAATTTTATTGAGAATAAACTTATTATATAATTTTGCGTGGTAAAATTTAATACCTTTTCGTAAAAATTTTGTATTATTTTTTGGGATTTTGTAATAATGAAAAATTTACGATTTTAATAAAATAAAAACCACCCTTAGACTGCTACTAACAATCTATAGGGTGGTTTAATTAACCGATTTATTGTCGTTTATTTAGAAAATGATTCCATAAAATGTGCGTAGTTAAAACTAAACCCATACCAAAAAATATAATAATAATTACATTTAACAATATACACCACGTGTTATAGGTAGGTAAGTAAGAAAATAACAGAAACATTGGAATTAAAAATATAATGTCCCACCAAGTGATTTGTAAAATTGTCTTTTCAATATTTTTCATCATGCACCAACCTTACTGTATTAAGAGTACTTGCATTACAAAAAGAAAAGCACTACTTACGGTTTGTGGACTGTAAGTAGTGCTATGATGATGTCAGTAATTAAAAGTTTACTTGTAAAACGTTTTATTTGAAACCGCCTTTTTCAGCTAAATCTGAAACTTCGTCTCCGAACTTTTCGAAGTTTTGTTTAAAGCGTTCAATTAAATCTTGAGCTTGTGCTCTATATTCTTCTGGTTTGCTCCAAGCATTGATTGGGTTCAATAATGTTTGTGGTACATCTTCAACTTGAACTGGAATGTTTAAACCGAACATATCATCTTTAATGTATTCAGCGTCTTTAAGTGAACCTGTAATTGCTTCGTTAACCATTTGGCGTGTATAACCTAAGTTAATACGGCGACCTGTTCCGTATTTACCACCAGTCCATCCTGTATTAACTAAATAAACGTCAACTTCGTGTTCATCGATAAGTTCACCAAGTAAATCAGCATATTCTCTTGCGTGTAATGGTAGGAAAGGTGAACCGAAGCATGTTGAGAATGATGGTTCTGGTTCAGTAATACCACGTTCTGTTCCTGCAAGTTTAGCTGTAAATCCACTTAAGAAATGATACATCGCTTGATCTTTCGTTAATTTAGAGATTGGTGGTAATACACCAAACGCATCGGCTGTTAAGAAAATAATCGTATTTGGGTGTGCTGCTTTTGAAGGTGTAACGATATTTTCAATATGGTGAATAGGGTAAGCTGCTCTTGTATTTTCAGTATAACGGTTATCATCGAAATCTACATCGCCTTCTTCGTCTACAACGACGTTCTCTAAAATTGTACCGTATTGAATTGCATCATAAATTTGTGGTTCTTTCTTATATGAAAGGTTAATTGCTTTTGCGTAGCAACCGCCTTCGATATTAAAGATACCGTTATCGTTCCAACCGTGCTCATCATCACCGATAAGTTTACGGGATGCATCAGCTGATAATGTTGTTTTACCTGTACCAGAAAGACCGAAGAATAGGGCAACGTCACCTTTCTCCCCAACATTTGCAGAACAGTGCATACTCATAATGTCATCTTTAGGTAATAAGTAATTCATTACTGAGAAGATACCTTTCTTCATTTCACCAGCATATTCAGTACCACCGATTAAAATCACTTTATGTTTAAATGAAGTGATGATAAACGTTTCTGATTTAGTGCCGTCAATTTCAGGATCAGCTTTAAAGTTTGGTGCTGAAACGATTGTGAAGTTAGGTTTAATATCTTCTGCTTCTTCTTTAGAATTTGGACGAATGAACATGTTTTGAGCAAATAAATTGTGCCATGCTAATTCATTGATGACAGTTAATTTAAGTTGAGAATCTTCATCACTGCCAGCATAACCATTAAATACATAAAGTTCGTCTTTAGCATCAAGGTGGGTGATGACTTTGTCATACAGTTTTAAAAATGTATCTTCGTCGATAGGTTGGTTGATATTACCCCAATCGATATCATCTCTATATGAAGGTTCGTTGACGATGAATTTATCCTTTGGTGAGCGTCCAGTATATTTTCCGGTTTTAGCATTAATCGCACCCAATTCTGTTAATTCGCCTTCATCGTTTTCTAAAATTTTCTTGTACAGTTGAGTTGTAGATAATTGGAAAAGTGAAGTTGGTTTCTCTAATAAGCTCTTAATCTTATTCGTATATGTGTATGTATCTACAGCCATATTCGATCCCTCCTAGATTTTTGAAAATGTAAGCCTTTACAATTGAAAAGTATAACACATATGTATGATTAGTCCATATCATTTTGTGATGAATAATAATAATTTATAACTAAATGTTAAATTGACAATATGATCTAAATTCTGTATTATAGTTACTAACGGATTCTCTTATCCTGAGAGGCGGAGGGACATGGACCCAATGAAGCCCAGCAACCTCTTCTATTTTATAGAAGAAAGGTGCCAAACCGTTTGCAGACAAATAGGTCTGAACGATAAGAGCGAATGGACGTATAAAAGCCTTCTCTCTATTAATAAATAGTGATGAAGGCCTTTTTTAATGAGCTCACTATGAAAGAGAATTTTCGTAATAAATATTTAAAGGAGCAAATTATGTATAATAAAAGATTATTCACTTCAGAATCTGTAACAGAAGGTCACCCAGATAAGATTGCAGATCAAGTTTCAGATGCAATTTTAGATGAAATACTAAAGGATGACCCTAATGCTCGTGTAGCTTGTGAAACGACTGTGACTACAGGTATGGCATTAATTTCTGGTGAAATATCTACTTCGACTTATGTAGATATTCCTAAAGTAGTTCGTGAAACAATTAAAGATATCGGTTATACACGTGCGAAATATGGTTACGATAGTCAAACGATGGCCGTGTTAACCGCGATAGATGAACAATCTGCAGATATCGCACAAGGTGTAGATAAGGCTTTAGAATACCGCGATGAAACAACTGAAGCGGATATCGCAGCTACTGGTGCCGGAGATCAAGGGTTAATGTTTGGTTATGCAACAAACGAAACGGATACTTATATGCCGTTACCGATATTTTTATCTCACCAGTTAGCGAAACGTTTATCAGACGTACGTAAAGATGAAATTATTAATTACTTGAGACCCGATGGTAAAGTCCAAGTTACTGTGGAGTACGATGAACATGATGAGCCTAGCAGAATTGACACAATTGTTGTATCAACGCAACATGCAGAAGATGTAGAATTGGAGCAAATTCAAGAAGACATTAAGTCCCATGTTATTTATCCAACAGTACCAGAAAATTTACTCGATGATGAAACTAAGTTCTTTATTAATCCAACAGGACGCTTCGTCATTGGTGGACCACAAGGTGATGCAGGACTTACAGGTCGTAAGATTATTGTAGATACTTATGGTGGTTATGCACGTCATGGTGGCGGTTGTTTCAGTGGTAAAGATCCAACCAAAGTGGATCGTTCAGCAGCTTATGCCGCACGATATGTTGCTAAAAACATCGTCGCTGCTGAATTAGCTGATAAATGTGAAGTTCAATTAGCATATGCAATCGGTGTTGCAGAACCAGTTTCAATTTCAATCGATACATTTGGTACAAGTCATGTTAGCGAAGAACAACTTGTTGAAGCGGTCAGATCTCATTTTGATTTAAGACCAGCAGGTATCATTAAAATGTTAGACTTAAAACACCCGATTTATAAACAAACAGCAGCCTATGGTCACTTCGGTCGTACTGATGTGTTACTACCATGGGAAAAATTAGATAAAGTGAACTTATTGAAAGATGCTGTTAAAGCATAAAAAGACCAACTTATTGTAAACTTATCTCTCGAACAGAAAGCGAAAGTTGTTTATAATTAAGTTATGTAACACATAAAGGAGCGTTTACGTTATGAGTGGAGTACCATTATTAATTGGTCTAGCTGTCGCAATCATTGTAGCAGTTGTATTGCTCATTCTTTTCATTGCTGCACTAAGTAGTAAGAAGAAGGCACAAAAAAAGGTTGAAGAGAAATATCAATCTAGAGAAAAGAAATTAAAAGACGAGCATAAAGAAGAGTTAGAGAAAGAACGTATTGAAAATAAAAAGACAGTGACAAAGCAAAAGGAAGATTACGATAATACTGTAAATAACAAAGATCGAGAAATCGATGCTTTAAAGTTGTTCTCTAAAAATGAAAGTGAATATGTAACGGATATGCGATTAATCGGTATTCGTGAACGTTTAGTGAATGAGAAACGCATTCGACCAGAGGATATGCACATCATGGCGAATATATTCTTGCCAGAGAATGAATTCAGTAATGTACAAAGATTAAGTCATTTAGTACTAACACGTACTGGTCTTTATATCATTGACTCACAGTTATTAAAGGGACATGTATATAACGGCATTAACTCAAGACAATTCAAAGAACAACCTACGATGGAACAAGTATTTGAAACGCTAGATCTTGATAAACAATCACCACAAACGTTAGTTTTAGATCAAAATGATGATAAACATTCGTTATCATTTGTGAACTATTCAAAATACTTAAGTGATTTAGAACATTTAGCAGGTGATTTACAAACAAAATTAAACTTGAAATTCACACCGACAACAATTCTTTACTTTAATCCGAAGAATGAAGGCGCGGTTACAATTTCAAACTATGCACAAAGTTCTAGTTCGAAAGTATTGGTTGGGCCTGAACAATTAGACGAATTCTTTAATAAATTCGTATTCCATGGTCGAATTCAATATAACGTTGAAGATTTACAACGTATTATGGATGAGATTGAAACATTCAATTAATATAACATTACATCAAACTGTCAATTAAGTTAACGACTTAGTTGGCAGTTTTTTTAGAGTTAATAAATTGAAAATAGAATGCTTTTTGCAAGATTATTTACTTTATTACTGAAGTTATTTTAATTATTATAGATTTTGTAATAGCGAATAGGAGGTCTTTAAATGTAAAGTGTTCAGTTTTACAATGGCAATGAAATGCCAATGGTTGGTTTAGGTACATTTCGTGTCGAAAATTCAGACGAATGTAAATTAGCAGTTAAACATGCAATTGAAAGTGGTTATAGACATATTGATACTGCAATGATCTATGAAAATGAAGTTAAAGTAGGGGAAGGAATAGCTGAAGCTTTAGAAACTACTGGTTTAAAACGAAGTGATTTATTTATTACTTCAAAACTGTGGCTCGCAGATTATGGACGCAATAATGTGGCAGATGCTTATAATAAATCTTTAGAACGTTTAGGTTTAGATTATTTAGACCTTTATTTAATGCATTGGCCAGGTACTGATGAAGCATTAATGATTGATACATGGCAAGGAATGGAAGACTTATATAAGCAAGACAAAGTGAAAAATATCGGTGTGAGTAACTTTAATGTAGAACACTTTGAAGCACTGTTAGCACAAGTATCTATCAAACCAGTTATTAACCAAGTTGAGTTTCATCCTTATTTAACGCAAGAACCTTTAAGACGCTATATGGAAGTTCAAAATATCCATGTAGAATCATGGTCCCCATTAATGAATGCACAAATATTAGATGATGAAACAGTTCAAGCGATAGCTACAGAAATTGGAAAGTCGCCTGCACAAGTCATTATTAGATGGAATATAGAACACGGTGTAGTCGTAATTCCTAAATCTGTAACACCAAGTCGTATTGAAGAAAATTTAGATGTGTTTAATTTTGAATTAAGCGAGGAGCAAGTATCTAAGTTAGATCAAATAAACGAAGATAAACGTATCGGGCCAGATCCAAGCGAATTTACTGGTAAAGATAAGTAATATTAAGCGTGTACATATAATGCTTACTAAAAAACGTGAGACAAATAATTGTCTCACGTTTTTCTATGCATTTGATTAAATGAGATAATAACCACAAATACAAGCGATAAATGCACCGACATATTGTATTGTTGAATAGATGAAGAACAAGCCATATTGTTTGTTAGGTGTTAAGAATTTAACTAATTCTGAAGAAAGCGTTGAGAATGTTGTGAAACCGCCAAGTACACCAACTACGAAAAAAGGGTGTATCCACGTATTGTGAATTGTTAAAGCCATTACCATTCCAATTATGAAACTACCCAATATATTGACAAGGCTTGTCGCAATAGGTATCTGACTATTAAAATATCGTTGACATAGATGCGTGATCGTACCTCTGATAACAGCACCAATGCCACCGCCACACATAAGAAGTAGGATTTTTATCATGCTAACCTACCTCCTAACTTCATACCTGCAAAGCAAGCAAGTAAACCGACAACATAACTAACGCATGCATAAACGATTAGCCATATAATTATACCTTGTTGTAATAGTTGTACAAGTTCAAATTGAAAGGTTGAAAATGTAGTCAATGTACCTAACAATCCTACTGAGAGCCCTTGTTGTAAGTTTGGTTTATTCACTAATAGACGAAACGTATAGACACCTACAATACCTAAAATAAAAGAGCCAAGTATATTCGCTATAAAGTTTCCAAGAGGGAACATCATTGAAAAATTCAGAAAGGAGACAATATATCTCAGTAGTGCACCTATAGCACCACCCAAAAAAATATATAAATATTTCATGCCTGGACCTCCGTTTTCAATATTTAAAATAGCACATCGAATGTAGATAATGAACTTAATATGTGTAGGATGATAACAATAAGTAAAATGAACGGTAGGAACTTACTTGCTTTTCTAATCCAGTCTTCTTTGTCTCTTGTATGTTTAATAGATTTATCTGCAAAAATAACAGAAATTATTAATATAATCGCATTAATTATACTACATACAATGATTAATTTTATAATCGAATGAAAATGTATATTCAGTAATGGATTTTTAGTATTAAAATAAAAGCTAATTAGTATAAATAATAATGTTAAATAAAAATAAAGTTTTGATCGTGCCATAATAACCTCCTCTAACAAGCCATTTAATTATAATACCATATTTTAAATTGAAGTGAACGTAATTTATTTAATGACTCAGTTAATCATTTGTTTAAAGACAAGTTATGAGCTACGTAAATGTCACCTTAAGCAAAAAATTAGAATAAACTAAATGATGGTGGTATAAAGGGTGTAAGAGTTTTAAGAACTGTAATAATAAACGAGTATCGTTTAATCTTTTTTTGGAGGCGTATGTTATGTCAAATTTAAATGTACAAGTATTTGCGGATGGTGCAGATATCGAGGAAATGAAAGCTGACTATGTTAATAAACAAGTGGATGGTTTTACGACAAATCCTAGTTTAATGGCTAAAGCAGGCGTTAAAGACTATAAAGCTTTTGCTGAAGAAGCGGTACGAGAAATTCCAGACGCTTCTATTTCATTTGAAGTTTTTGCAGATGATTTAGAAACGATGGAAAAAGAAGCAGAAATTTTAAAACAATATGGCGATAATGTATTTGTTAAAATTCCTATTGTAAATACTAAAGGTGAGTCTACTCTTCCATTAATTAAAAAGCTATCAGCAGATAACGTAAGATTAAATGTGACAGCTGTATATACGATGGATCAAGTTAAAGCAATCACAGAAGCAGTTACAGAAGGTGTACCAACTTATGTTTCTGTATTTGCTGGCCGCATTGCAGATACTGGTGTTGACCCACTACCTTTAATGAAAGAAGCTGTAGAAGTAACTCATAGTAAAAAAGGCGTACAATTACTATGGGCTAGTTGTCGTGAAGTACTTAATGTCATTCAAGCTGACGAAATTGGTGCTGATATCATTACTTGTCCACCAGATGTAGTAAAGAAAGTAAATAACAATATTGGTCGCGATGTAAATGAATTATCAGTAGATACGGTAAAAGGATTTGCAAAGGATATCCAAAGTTCAGGGTTATCTATACTTTAATTCAAAAGATTATTGTAAATGTAGTTTAAATAGTGTCTTGGTTACACGAAAGTGTAGATATTTAAGACTATGCGTTAAGTTATATAAATTAAGAATGCCAGTAAATGAATTTAAAAACTCATTTACTGGCTTTTTATTGTATTTATAAGCAAGTACTTTATTAATGTTGTAATCAAAAATAAATATAAATAGGTAGGTAAATAAAGAATTCTTTGTCTGATATAATATGATTAAATAGTTGGATTTCGCTATTTTTAGAAAGGTGTTTGAAATATGAAATTAAATGTTTTTAAAGAAAAGGTTCGAAAACAATTATGGTTTCTTAATAGAAATGAACGACAACAATTAGATGATGTACTTTCTACAATTAATGATCAAGATAATGAAATAGTAAACAAACCTATTGCGTTCTCTAACCAGTTTTTGCGTAAATATATATTCAAAAGACAAAAGATGACACCTACACAGTTATTTTTATTATTGATATTAATACTCATAACATACATTGTATTAATTGGCCTATTTTTATTTGGCTTTTTATTAAGCTTAGCAGTGGTTCAATCATTAATGAGCTCTGGTGGTAACGTATCGATGATTATTGTAGCGTTGTCATTTATAGGTTCCATACTTCTCATTGTTCTAAGTTTATACTTTATTAAACAAGTTACTGCATATTTTACTAAAAAGTTGTTAGCTTATAAGTTTAATAAATAATTAAGTTAAAAGGTGAGAAAGTGTTAGGCTTTCTTGCCATTTTTTATAAACGAGCGTATAGGGGACATCTAAAATAATATATGTTGTATTTTCAAAAAATATATAAGTTTGATTGCCTTTTGAAGTTATACCTGTAATTGCTGCGGCATTAATATAATATTGTAGAGGGGCACGTTGCGTTTTAACAGGAAATAAAATAATGTCTTTTGATACGACTAAAGGGACTAACTTACGAATTTTTAATAACTGTTTAGCTTTTTTACATTGAAGATCGAATGATAATTGATATGTTTCAAGAAAATATTTGAGTGTGCGTGTAATCGTTGTAGGATAGGTAAATTGATGTGTCGTAAACTGACATAACGTCAATGGTTCGTAACTCAGTACAGTCTTGAAATATAAGATTTTTGTTAATTGAGACATATAAAAATCACCTTTTCATTTCAAAATAGTTATTTATAAATTTCTGGCGTACGCGTTTTTGATAATTTTTAAGAGTAGAGGTCGAACAATTAAGTTGATGTGCCATTTCCTGTTGTGTAAAGCCTGCAAGCTTTAACTCTAGCCATTGTTGTTCTTGGTTAGTGAGAATAGTGCGGAATTGCTCGAGTGATAGGGTAAATTCAGAATCATCATAACTAAGTAAATCATTAGTGTGATCTTCTAAGTTTAGGTTGGTGAGCGATGCACCTTGTTGACGAAATAAATCGATGAGATAGTATTTGAGGCGTATAAATAGATGGTTTTTAATTGAGGATGATTTACTGCAATTATAATCAAGAAATAGTTGCCACATCTTGATTAATAATTGCTGGTAATATTCATCATATTGATATTTAACTTGATATTGCTTCAACACACAGTGAATAATATATTGGTGCTTATCGTGAAATTGCTCAAAAGTCATAGTAGCTCCAATGTTGTACATACACGAGAATTTCCGGATAATCAAAGCTTAATGGGATTTTTATAAATTTTCATTTGCTAAATCTACTAAAAGGGTGTTAAATAGTAGGCGTAGAACTAAAAATTTGCACTTTTAAGTAATTAACACGTTTTTTAAATTAAGATATAACACTTTATTGATATTTTGTTATCTTTTTAATATTTTTAGGAGGTACATATGGATTACGCACTTTTAAACTTGGAACATTTTTTCGCAAAACATAATGATTTAGACGTTATAAAAGACAAATCTGATTTTGTAATGATAAATAATGTAACGAAAGAAATGAAATATCGCGAAGGTGAAGTAGAGGGAGCGGTCGATTTAAACCGTTATTATTATAAAAATAGATCACAAGCCGTTAGTTTTATTATAATGGAGTACGATAAAAGTCAAGAGTAATGAAATTAAACTTTCATTACTTTTTTTATGAATATGTAACAACCAAGGTATTAAATTGTACGTTCGTTTATTTAGTGTTAGAATTTGGTACCAGATAGAAAAAAGGAAAGTTAACTTATAAGAAAGTCATATAAATTTTAAGTTAACGTCAATCATTTTATATTTAATTATTCCTCATGAGGTGTGAAAATGACGAAACAGAAAAAACGCTCGCTTTTAACAATTGGTGGATTGTTAATTGTTTTGGGCATAACTGTAGTCATTGTTTTCTCAATGATTTCAGATCAAATATTCTTTAAGCACGTTAAAGAACAAGAAAAAGTAGAAAATTTGAATGTGTCTTTACATAAAGCTGCTAACAAACAAATTGATAACCACACGAGTCAACAAACTTCAGATAAAAAGAAAGAGAATTGGAGAGACGCTTCATCAACTGAGATTAAATCGGCTATGAACAGTGAAGCTCTCATTGATGATGATACACAAAAATATCAATTTTTAGAGTTAGATAAATATCAAGGCATCGATGACAATAGAATTAAGCGTATGCTTTTAGACAATCCGACATTACTTAAACATTCAGATGATTTCATTCAAGCTGCAAAGCGTCATCATGTAAATGAAGTTTATTTAATATCTCATGCATTACTTGAAACAGGTTCAGCTAAGAGTGAACTTTCAAGTGGTGTTAAAATAGATGGAAAAAAATACTATAATTTCTTTGGAGTTGGTGCATTAGATGAAGACCCAGTGAAAACGGGTGGCGAATATGCTAAGAAACATGGTTGGGATACGCCTGAGAAAGCCATTGACGGCGGGGCGCAATTTATCCACAAACATTTCTTATCACACAAAGATCAAAATACGCTATATAGTATGAGATGGAATCCTAAAAATCCTGGTGAACATCAATACGCTACGGATATTAAATGGGCAAAAAGTAATGCGAAGATTATGGCTGATTTCTATGACAACATGAAGACAGAAGGTAAATATTACAAATACTTCGTATACAAAGACGATGCTAAACATAAAAAGTAAATATATTAATTAAAAGAGCAGAAAAGGCGACACTTGAAATTGTTGTTGTTTCTGCTCTTTTATATTAAAGAAAATGTGTGCAAGTTTCTTGAAAAATTAAAATGTAGTAATTGAAAAAGAGTCTGAGACAAAAATAGATGTCTCAGACTCTTAGTTTTTATTGCAAACTGAATCATTAAGTGATTCAGTACTTATTCAATTAATAAGCTTTATTTTTTCCACTAAAGATAAACATCAATAATATTAATGTTGCAATCAGTTTTAGAACGAATTTCATAATACTCACTTCCTTAAAAATAGAGTAACACTACAGTGCTTTATACGTACATCAATGTACGATACATATTTAGACTGAGAATATTATTTGTTATCGAAATAATGATGTTTCTTTAAGAATTCTTCAGCGATAATTGCAGGTTCTTTGCCTTCGCCATCAGCTTGATAATTTAATTTTTGCATTTGTTTTGTATCGATTGTACCTTTTAATTTCTCAATCGATTGTTTAATTTCTGGATGTTTTTTAAGTAATTTATTTGGCGCGACTGCACTCGCATCGTACGGCGGGAAGAAATTTTTATCGTCTTTTAATACGACTAAATCATATGCTGCAATTCTACCATCAGTGGTATAACCTAATGCAACGTCTAATTTTTTATTTTTGAGGGCATCATACACTAATCCGATTTGCATAGGTTTTAAATTGCTAAAACCAAATCCGTAATGTTTTTTAAATGGACCATAACCGTCGCCACCGCGTTTAATCCAAGTGGTATCTGTACCAACTTTAACTTTGTCCTTTATTTTTTTTAAGTCGGAAACTGTATGCAGATTATATTTTTTAGCAGTTTCTTTCGTTACTACAAAGGCAAACGTATTTTCAAAACCGTAAGAATCAAAAAATGTTTGATCGAATTTCTTGTTAAATTGTTTTTGGGTGATTTCGGTTGCTTTTTTGGAATCAGAAATGGGTTTATGCTTGAGCACACCTGTTAAATCTGTTCCAGTGTAGCGTGTACTGTTAATATCGGCGTCACCTTTTAATAGTGCATTATGTTGGATCGTAGCTGAGCCTAAATTGTTAATAATTGAGCCTTCAATTTTATGGTGGGTATCGTGTTCAATTTGCTCTTTAATTAAATATGCCATAATTTGAGATTCACTCGTAGCTAAAGCTGAAATTTTCACTTGTTTTTTAGCATTGCCTCCGCCTAATCCTGGTAAATCACATGAAGCTAGCACCAAAGTACTTAAAATAATAACTAAAGTTAAATATTTATATTTTCGCATGATTTTGCCCCTTAATTAGTTTAATAATTAATTCTTATAATGTATAAATGTTAACATAGTTTTTAGAATTTTATAACTTAGTACTCATTTTAAGCAAAGTTACGTAATTTTGTTTATTATTATGTTAAATTGGTATACTGAAATGTACAGAAATTGAGATAGGATGTGTATTATGAGAATAGCCATTATAGGAACGGGGACCGCTGGAGTCAGCATTCTCAGAGAGTTAGTTAAAAATAAAAATTTTTCAAAAATGCACATTGATGCGTATGATAGTACGAAAAATATAGGACAGGGCATTCCATTTCAAAATGATAGTGAGCAATTATTAATCAATTTGCCTGCCGAACAAATGTCGTTAAATTTAGACAATAAAAGAGAGTTTTTCAATTGGTATGAACACCAGTCGACATTTAAATATAAGCATCCTGAATATTTACCGAGATTTCTCTTTGGTCATTACATGAAGAGTTTTATACAAAAGTACAATGAACAATTTGAGAATATCCACTTGATCGAACAACAAGTTCAAGAAGTATTTATAGAAGCAGGTATAGGGCAAACAAACGTTATATATAATGTCTGCACCTCTGAAGAAATAGGTAAATGTAAAAAATACGATGTTGTATTCTTAACTATTGGGACAATGTCATACCATGATCCATATCAATTGAAAGGAAAGAAAGGGTATATACATACACCATATCCAACTTATAATACACTAGACGAAGTTGACGAAACAGAACGCATTGCAGTAGTAGGTACAGGTTTAGCTAGTTTAGATGTTATAAGATACGTCGTGTCGCATCATCCTAACTTACCTATAACGATGACAAGTAGGAAGGGACAATTGCCAAGTGTGCGTGGGGAAATGCCTGAAGTTCACTTTGAACATTTAACTCCTGTGCAATTAAACCAATTGAAAAAGGAACATTTCGGCAATGCGCCATTAGAAAAAGTCATAAAGTTATTTTTAAAAGATTGTGCACGTTATGACTTACCAATTAAACAGTTAATAGAACGTAGAGTAGGCAATCCTATCGATGACTTAACATATGATTTAAATCATCCAATCGAATTAGGTAAATTACAAAGCTTACTAGAAAATGCTAAAGAAAATTTAAATTGGATTTGGAATAGTCTGAGTCGTAAAGACCAAAAGCGTTTTTTATCTGAATATAGTTGGGTGCTTAAAGATAATAGTAATCCTATGCCTCCAGAAACAGCTCGATTACTCGTAGATTATATTCAATCAGGTCAAATTGAAATTAAATCAGGACTAGAAAACATTGAATATGATGACAAACAATTTCACTTTGAATTTAAAGATCAACAAGAGACGAAACAACAATTTGATGTCGTTATTAATGCTACGGGTTCTAAGACACAACTCGCAGATTTGGATGAAGATGATCAACTCATTATAAATATGGAAAATAGACAAGTGATACAAGCACATCCACTAGGTGGAATTCAAATATTAGCTGAAACAAATCAAGTCATTAGTCCGAGATATGGTACTTTAGATAACATGTATGCGATAGGTCAATTAACAAATGGAATCAATCAATCTCGTAATGGTGTAACAATGATTGTTAAACAAGCAGTGAATGTAGTAAAGCATTTGACAAAAAATAATTAAATAAATATATTAATTAACAGAGGTTCAATGCCGATATAATCACTAAGAATTGTTTTTTAATTAAAAATGTAGTACGATATTATCGTAACTTGAGGAAAGGTTACTTGACTCAAACATCATTTCACAATTTCATATGAATTCTTTCGGGGCAGGGTGAAATTCCCAACCGGCAGTAAACTAAAGCCTGCGACCTGCGTTTGCATTAGTGCGAATGTGGCTGATCTAGTGAGAATCTAGAGCCGACAGTAAAGTCTGGATGGTAGAAAGAATGAAGTATAGCAAACTGTTATTAACACAGTGTTTCTTAAAGATGCACTTTTTTAATAAACGAGTATTTTATATGAGGGACGAGTATGTATTTATTTCATGATTTTTTCATCGGATATACGTACATCTTCAAACTAGTATAAATGTTATACCGATTTTACCTACACCTGAAATTTTATATTTTAGGTGTATTTTTTTAGAGGTGATAAAGTGAGTCATTATTTAAATTATGCAATTCAATTAGCTAAAATGGTTGACGGTCAAACTGGGGTAAATCCACCCGTTGGCTCTGTTGTAGTAAATGCAGGACGTATCGTAGGCATTGGTGCGCATTTAAGACAAGGTGATAAACATGCTGAGGTACAAGCGTTGGATATGGCTCAAGATCAAGCAAGAGGCGGAACGATTTATATCTCGTTAGAACCATGTACACATTACGGTTCTACACCTCCTTGTGTAAATAAAATAATTGAACATGGGCTGAAGAAAGTCATCTACGCTGTTAAAGATACAACGTTAGAATCTGAAGGTGACGCAATATTACAAAATGCTGGTATTGAAGTTGAATATCGACCTATAGAAGAAGCGGAAGCTTTATATCACGACTTCTTTATTTCGAAACAACAGGGTTTGCCTGAAGTAACAGTCAAAGTTTCTTGTAGTTTAGATGGCAAACAAGCAACGGACGAAGCTCAAAGCAAATGGATTACAAATCCACAGGTCAAACAAGATGTCTTTGCGTTGCGTCATAATCACGATGCAGTATTGACCGGTCGTGGCACACTAGATGCTGATAACCCACAATATACGACACGTATTGAAAATGGTAAAAATCCACTAAGAGTGGTGTTATCTAAATCAGGCCAAATAAATTTTGATTTAGACATTTTTAAAGAACCGCCACAACCAATTTGGATTTATACAGAAAATAAACAACTAGAAAGTCCACATAGTCAAATCAATATCAAATATTTAACTCAATGTTCTATTGAAAATATATTAAAAGATTTATATCAACAAGGTATAGGTCGCGTGCTTGTAGAATCAGGACCGACAGTGACTTCTGAATTTCTCCAATCAGATTTTATCAATGAACTTATTATATATTATGCCCCGAAAATCATTGGTGGTTCAGGAAAGTATCAATTTTTCCAAACTACTGAAGTGACAGATTTAGCAAATGTATCACAATTCGAAATTGTAAATACACGTATGCTTGAGCAAAATATTAAATTAGAATTGCGAAAGAAGTGAATTAAATGTTTACCGGTATCGTTGAAGAATTAGGAACGATTAATAAAATTACGAATCAAAATTCGGTCGTTAATTTAACCATAAATTGTGAAACTATTTTATCAGGTATGCATATCGGAGACTCAATTAACGTCAACGGTGCATGTTTAACAGTAACCGAATTTAACCATCAATCATTTTCAGTTCAAGTCATTAAAGGAACTGAAAATAAAACTTATCTTAATAAATTGAGACAAGGTGATGAAGTCAATTTAGAAAGAGCGATGAGTGGCAATGGACGTTTTGGCGGACATTTCGTTCTTGGACACGTCGATGCGGTGGCGAAAGTTACGCGTATTCAAGATTCTGCAAATTCAAAAATTGTCACAATCAAACCACCCCAATCGTCATTAAAACAAATGGTGCAACAAGGTTCGATTACTGTAGATGGTGTAAGTTTAACTATTTTTCAATTAAAAGATACTGAATTTGATATTCATCTTATCCCGGAAACGCGTCGTGCTACGATTTTAAATCAAAAGCGTGTAGGAGATTCGGTGCACATTGAAACAGATATGCTTTTCAAATACGTTGAAAAATTAATGACGAATAAAGATTCAGGACTTACAGCTGAAAAGTTAAGCATGTTTGGATTTTAGGAGGCATATGTATGCAATTAGATAGTATAGACAAAGCGTTAGAAGCTTTAAAACAAGGAGAAAGTATCATTGTAGTAGATGATGAAGATAGAGAAAATGAAGGTGATTTAGTCGCAGTCACAGAATGGATGAAAGACGACACTGTGAATTTTATGGCGACGCATGGTAAAGGTTTAATCTGTTCACCTATAAGTAAAGACATTGCTAATCAGTTAGAATTAGAACCAATGGTAAGACAAAATACAGATGCTTATGGCACGCAATTTACAGTCAGTGTCGACCATGTCAATACGACGACAGGTATAAGTGCACCTGAAAGAACAATGACAGCGAAAGCATTGATTAATGAGCACGCAACTGCTAAAGATTTCAATAAACCAGGACATCTTTTCCCGTTGATTGCTCAAGATGAAGGTGTTCTTGTGCGTCGAGGACATACAGAAGCTTCTGTTGATTTAGCAAAAATGACAAATGCAAAGCCAGCAGCACTCATTTGTGAAATAATGAATGATGATGGCACAATGGCTAAAGGCGATGAATTACAATCGTTTAAAGAAGAACATCAACTTGTCATGATTTCAATAGAAGATTTAGTTAAATATCGTAAATCTTCACCCTCCAACTTAGAAGCGAAAGCCAAAGTTAAATTGCCTACACAATATGGTCAATTCGATATGTATGGCTTTACTACTGGTGATAAAAAAGAAGAAATTGTAGCTATTGTGAGTGGTGACATTAAAAAAACTGAAAACGTACGTATACATTCGTCATGTTTAACAGGTGATATATTCCACAGTCAACGCTGTGATTGTGGTGAGCAACTTGATGCCTCTATAAAATATATTCAACAACATGGCGGCATGATTTTATATCTACCTCAAGAAGGTAGAGGTATAGGTTTAATCAATAAACTCAAAGCCTATGAACTGATTGAACAAGGATATGATACTGTAACTGCTAATGTTGCATTAGGTTTTGATGAAGATTTACGTGATTATAGAGATGCAGCTGAAATATTGAACTATTTCGGTATTGAAAATGTGAATTTAATAAGCAATAATCCTAAAAAGTTTGAAAGCTTAGAAACATATGGTATTAATATAGCACAACGTATAGAACTTGTTGTTCCAACAAATAAATACAATCAAGATTATATGGATACTAAAAAAGTTAAAATGGGACATTTATTATAGGAGGAAAACATTATGAATTTTGAAGGTAAATTAATAGGATCAGATTTAAAAGTAGCGGTAGTAGTAAGTAGATTTAACGACTTTATTACAAATCGTTTATTAGATGGAGCGAAAGATACACTTATTCGCCATGAAGTACCATCAGAAAATATTGACGTTGCATACGTACCAGGAGCATTTGAAATTCCGTTAGTAGCTAGAAAGCTTGCACAAAAAGGTGAATATGATGCAGTTATTACATTAGGTTGTGTCATTCGCGGAGCTACTTCACATTATGACTATGTATGTAATGAAGTTGCGAAAGGTGTTTCTAAAGCAAATGATGTAACTGATACACCAGTCATTTTTGGTATCTTAACTACTGAAAACATTGAACAAGCAGTTGAACGTGCAGGTACAAAAGCAGGCAATAAAGGTGCCGAAGCAGCAGTAAGTGCAATCGAAATGGCTAACTTATTAAAAGAAATTTAAACTATTCAGTTTTAATTAGAATAAAAATGATGTAAATCTGATTTGTTCTATATTCAGATAAAATAAAAACGATGATTTCTATCATATTAAAATAGAAATCATCGTTTTTTAGTTATTTTATCTTACTTTGAATTTTGGAATAACGGTTAAATTTTTATCGTGTAATAAATATATATGACGATCATAAGAGGGGATAAAGGTCTCCATTACATCATGACGTTAATCAATATAATATGCCCATCAAAAGGTTTTAATTAAAATCCTTTGATGGGCATCATTTTGACTTATTTTACTTTCTTAAAGCTTTTACTAAGTATGTTGAAGCTACTCCGACTGTTGTCACACCAGATGCTACAATTCCAATACGTTTAAGTGATTGTGGTTTTGTAAGTTCTTTAAACATAAGGTTTAAGTTTTGTGGTCTTTCAGCAAGTCTACGCATAAAGTAGCTGAACCAATCATCACCAAATGGTACATAAATACAGAAGTTGTAACCTTCATTTTTGATTTCTTCTGCTAATTCAGAACGGAAACCGTACAACATTTGGAATTCATATCTGTCTTTCTCGATATTATTATCTTTAATGAATTGTTTGATTTGTGTGATAATTTTGTCGTCATGTGTAGCAATTGACGTTACATTTTTGGCTGTTAATAATCTTTTTTCGATTAAGCGTATGTAATTTTCATCAATTTCTTCTTTCGTTTGATAAGCTATGTTTTCTGCTTCTTTATAAGCCCCTTTAACCATTCGTAAACGAAGTTCAGGATATTTCTCAATTAAAGCATCAGCTTTATATAAATATGCTTGAATCACTGTACCAACGTTTTTAAATTCGCCTTTTAATCGGTCGAGTACTTGTGTGATGTCAAATAGGCTATCGTATTTCTCAGTATCAATGTTGATATGCATATTATTAAATTCGTTTGCTTTTAATAAAATCTCTCGTAGGTTTTGGTAGGCAAGTTCAAGGTCAAATTCAGAACCAAGTTGGCTTAATTTAATTGACATATGACCATCAAGATTGTGATTATACATCGCATACATAACTTCGAGAATTTGGTCTTTAGCTTTAATTGCTTCTCCTGTAGTCAAAACAAATTCGCCTAGGCAATCAACAGTAACAGTTATCCCCTTATTGTTTAAACGTTCTGTAGTCTCTATCAAAGACTCAATCGTGTTACCTGCAACAACTTTCTTTGCTCCTAGTAAAGGACCAATTTCCTTAGCTGTTTCATTTAAAATTGTACTATTCGATAAACCTATGAAAAAATCTTTCACAATTGGCATATAAAATTCCTCCCATTCCTGCTACTACTCTATATTATCATATAGTGTAGCATGAATCTAAATGTAATGAAATCGTTCTCATAAAAATATATTACGTAATTTTTTACAAAATACACAATAACACTCTTTTCACAATAATAACAATATTTTTTAAATTCAGAACAAATTAGATTAAAAATTACCATGCTTTAAATGGAAATCGGTTGATATGATTTGATACAATAAAGACATTGAAAAATTTACAAAAAGGGGACCAAAGGATTATGTGGAAATGGGAAACTGAAAAAGAAGCCAAAGGTGTTGTGGTTATTGCACATAACATGCTTGAACATACAGGTCGATATGCGTATGTGATCACAATGCTACGTCGAAATGGCTACCACGTTATCATGGGTGATTTACCAGGACAAGGGCAAACACCACGTTCAGATAAAGGATTAATTAGAGATTTCGATGAATATCATGAACATTTTTTAGAGTGGATTAAAATTGCGAACGAATATAAAATCCCAACATACGTCTTAGGTGTAGGTTTAGGTGGCTTAATTATACTTAACTTATTAGAAAAAGTTGATGTTCCCATCGAAGGAGTTGTGTTAATTTCTCCTCTCTTAGAATTTAAAAAAGGTTATAAAACGAGAAAAGATAAAATTATCGCTAATGCAGGCAAAATGACAAAAAACAAACGCTTTAAAGTAGGCGTTTCAATCGATGAACTCACACGTAACGAAGAAGTGTTAGAAGAAACTTATGAAGATGAATTAATGTTACAGAAAGCTACATATCATTGGTATAAACAATTAACCGAAACAATGCGAGATACCGTATCACATTTAACAGATATTAATCCGATTCCGTTATTACTCATGTACGGAACGGAAGATAAAATTGCGGATACTGAAGTAATGAAATTAGTTAAAGATAAAGTAGATACAGATGAGCTTTACTTTAAAGTATGGAAAGGTTTATATCACGAAGTACATAACGAACCTGAACGTGATGATGTCATGAGATACGTACTTGCATTTTTAAATAACAGTGCAAGTCATAATGGTTTTATTATCGATGATGAAAATCAACCAAATTAATATATCAAAGCACATATATAGCAAACCAACTACCGAAATAAGGTAGTTGGTTTTTTTATATTACGAAAAAACCATTTTCAATTGACAATACTATTGATTAATTTCATTGATGAACGAATATCGCGTTATATATTCAAAAGCAAAAGGGTTCCTCGCAACTCAATAGCGTTAAATTACATTCGTAAAAAATAATCATAAAAATTCACGTGAAAATACTATAAATAATATTGCGAAAACTTAAATGATTTGGTATATTTTAATTGTGAAATAAATCACAATATCATATTGAGTGAACCAGATAAGGAGCGTAATATTATGAGTAAAATTAATGGTAATAAAGTCGTACTGATTGGTGATGGGGCAGTTGGGTCTAGTTATGCGTTCGCGCTCGTAGCACAAGGCGTTGCGGATGAACTTGTCATTATTGATTTGGCAGAAGATAAAGTTAAAGGAGATGTTATGGATCTTAACCACGGTGCACCTTATGGGGAATCACCGATTGTTGTTAAGGCAGGCAGTTATCCAGATTGTTCGGATGCCGACATTGTAGTAATAACTGCGGGTGCAGCACAAAAGCCAGGTGAAACTAGATTAGATCTTATAGAAAAAAACACGAAGATATTTAAATCAATCGTAACAGAAGTGATGGAATCAGATTTTGATGGAATCTTCTTAGTTGCTACCAATCCTGTCGATATTTTAACTTATGTTACTCAAAAGGTTTCTGGTTTACCTAAATCCCGTGTCATTGGTTCAGGTACAATTTTAGATACCGCACGGTTCAAATATGAATTATCTCAAGAATTTGGCGTTTCACCAACGAGTGTACATGGACAAATTATTGGAGAACATGGTGATTCGGAATTGGCGGTTTGGTCTCAAACGAACATTGCGGGTCAACCATTATATGATTTATTGAAGAACAATCCAGAAAGACAACATAGAATAGAGGAAATATTTGTTAATACACGAGATGCAGCTTATGAAATCATACAAGCTAAAGGTGCGACATATTATGGGATAGCAATGGGTTTATTACACATCACAAAAGCGATTTTGAAAAATCAAAACGTGGTTCTTACTGTTTCTAGTTATTTAGATGGCGAATATGGAAATGAAGACATTTATATTGGGGTGCCTACTTTAGTGAATAGACAAGGTGCTGTTAAAGTTTTTGAAACATCTTTAAGTAATGAAGAACGACAATTATTTAATAATTCGGCAAATTTATTAAGGGAAATGCAAAATAAAATCAAACATATTATTGCATAATTGTAATTTTAACCTTAAACTATTTGTATAATTCATATTATTTTAAATACTTTGACAATTTATGTAGTACATCATTTATGGGAATGGCTAAGCAATATGAATTTACATGTTAATATTAATTGCAATTGGGGGAAGATTTATGGGAAAGAAACTCAGAGATGATATTGAAGGTGTATTGAAACTTGAGATGATAATGAGTGACATTGATAGCGTGTTTAATAGGGTTATCAGTGACTACAATATGTCGAAAGAAGAAGTGCTTATTCTTTTAACTTTATGGAAAGAAGGTTCTATGACGTTGAAAGAGATGGATAGTTTTGTTCCAGTAAAATCGTATAAGAGAACAAGAACTTACAATAATCTTGTGGAAAAAGACTGGGTTATTAAAGAAAGACCACAAGATGACGAAAGAACAGTAATTATTCATTTCAATGAAGATCTTAAAGAAAAGAGAGAAGCACTTTTAAATCAGTTTAAAACTGAAATTAAAAACAAATCAACTAACCTTCAAAACAATATCAATCTTATCTTAGGTTTATAACAGAATATGAGTTCACGTTATCTCAGTACACAATAAAAACGGGAGAGTGACAGAAATCGAATTTTTAATAAAGATTTCGTAGTCCATCCCCGGCAAGGATGACTAGGATTGAAAAAAGCTTGATATAAGCGTATTTTCAATTCAGACATCTACTGCCAAATTGACAAAGAGTCTGAGACACCTATTTTTGTCTCAGACTCGTCTAATCAATTTGATAATAATAGAAAAATCGATGATTTTTACATTTTCACAGTAAAAATCATCGATTTTATTTTAGTCTGAAAGACTAATGTCCCAGACTCTTCTTTTTAACGTTTTTCAATTGCACAAATAAAAGGTGGATCGTTTTGTTGATTAATAAATTGATAACGTAAAATATGTGCTTTTTTCTGATCGATTGTTTGTAAATAATTGAGTACACGTTCACATTCAATCTTGCCTTCTGGGTGGCCTGGGTAAATGACTAGTACAATAATACCTTCAGGTGCCAACATTTCAAAAATTGAATTAATCGCATCGATTGTACTTTCTGGTGTAGTTACTATTGATTTATCACCTTTCGGTAAATAGCCTAAATTGAATATTGCAGCATCAATTTTTCCATGTTCGTGTGGCGGAATATAATCTTTCACTTGTGCATGGCTATCTTTAAAAACGGCGACATGACTAAAACCATGTGTTCTTTCTTTAGTATGTTCAATAGCTGTATCTTGGATATCAAAAGCGTATACTTTACCATTCCCAACCGTTTCAGCTAAAAATAATGTGTCGTGGCCATTTCCGCAAGTGGCATCAATGACGATACTCTCTGAGGTGGTATGTTGCGATAATAAAGTTCTAGCGAAAGGTAAGATGCGTTCTAATTTCATTGTTGGACTGCACCTTTATAGTGTTTACCTTGATAAGATGCTCTGCGTGCTAATTCATCATCTATCTCATTTAAAACTTCCCATTTATTGACACTCCACATTGGTCCTACCATTAAATCAATAGGGCCATCACCCGTGATTCGATGCACAATCATTTCTGGTGGTATGACTTCTAATTGATCACAAACGAGATTAGTGTATTGTTCTTGAGACATAAATTCTAACATCCCTTTATCATATTGCTTAACCATTGGTGTGCCTTTTAATAAATGTAGTAAGTGAATCTTAATTCCTTGAACATCCATTTGGGCAACTTCTCTTGCAGTTTCCATCATCATTTCATAATCTTCGCCAGGTAAACCATTAATAATGTGTGTACAAACATTGATATTATGTTTGCGTAATTTAGCAACACCATCATAGTATGTTTGCATGTCGTGTGCACGATTGATTAAATCTGAAGTTTCTTGATGAATTGTTTGAAGACCTAATTCTACCCATAAATACGTGCGTTCGTTTAATTCAGCTAAATATTCAACGACATCATCAGGTAAACAATCCGGGCGTGTCCCAATAGACAGGCCAACGACACCTGGTTCCTTTAATGCGGCTTCATATTTTTCTCGTAAAACTTCAACCGGTGCATGTGTATTCGTGAATGCTTGGAAGTAAGCAATATATTGTCCGTCGCTCCATTTTTCATGCATGCGGTCTTTAATTTGTTGGAATTGTACCTCAATTGGGTCAGCACGATTGCCTGCGAAGTCACCACTCCCTGCAGCTGAACAGAATGTACAACCGCCATAAGCCACTGTACCATCTCTATTTGGACAGTCAAAACCACCATCAATTGCTACTTTAAATATCTTTTGACCAAACTTATTTTTTAAATGATAATTCCATGTGTGATATCTTTTATTTTCGAATGCGTAAGGGAAAAATTGTCCCATATAACATTTTCCTTTCTAAATCGATTCTAAGTAAAGATTTTAACATATTTTAATGGTATAGTGTTTATCGTATAGTTGGAAAATTAAACAAAAAGGGGGATTAATGCATGAACATGCCTAAATCAGTTTGGTGGTTGGTTATTGGTATGGCATTAAATATCACTGGATCGAGTTTTCTCTGGCCGCTAAACACAATTTATATGAATGAGGAATTGCATAAGAGTTTGACAGTCGCTGGTCTTGTTCTAATGATAAATTCATTTGGTATGGTTGTAGGCAACCTCTTGGGAGGCAATCTTTTCGATAAACTTGGTGGTTATCGAACGATATTAATAGGGACAGTGATTTGTTTAACGAGTACAACATTATTGAATTTCTTTCACGGTTGGCCGTGGTACGCAGTTTGGTTAGTTGCATTAGGGTTTGGTGGCGGTATGATTGTACCTGCTATTTATGCGTTAGCGGGGGCTGTTTGGCCACAAGGCGGGCGCCAAACGTTTAATGCAATTTATTTAGCTCAAAATTTAGGTGTGGCAATTGGAGCAGCTACAGGTGGTTTCGTAGCTGAGCTTAGTTTTAACTATATTTTTATTGCGAATCTCGTAATGTATGTAGCCTTTGCGATTGTAGCTATTACTCAATTTAATTTAAGTATAGACTTTAAAGTTAAACACCAAGATGCATTTAGTTTATTTTCAAAGGAAAATAGGACACGTTTCATCGCTTTAGTACTATTATGTGTGATGTTCAGTATCTGTTGGATTGCCTACATTCAATGGGAAAGTACAATCGCTTCCTTCACACAGGAAATAGACATTTCTATGAGTCAATATAGTTTATTGTGGGTGGTTAATGGTATCATGATACTCATTGCACAACCTATTATCACACCCGTAGTCCGACTGTTAAAAGGTAATTTGAAATATCAAATGTTTGTAGGTATTGGCGTATTTATTCTGTCATTTTTCATTACTAGTTTTGCAGAACAATTTAGTGTGTTCTTAGTAGGTATGATTATATTAACTATTGGTGAAATGTTCGTTTGGCCTGCAGTACCAACAATTGCAAACCACTTAGCTCCTGAAGGTAAACAAGGAGCATTCCAAGGATATGTTAACTCTGCTTCTACTGTAGGGAAGGCCTTTGGTCCCCTCATTGGTGGTGTCGTTGTAGATGTGTTTAATATGTCGACAATGTTCTTATCGATGATTGGATTATTGGTTATTGCGTTATTTTTCTTATTTATATTTGATAGAAAATTAGACTCACAAATCAAATCATAAATTATTGAGAAATAACTAGACTAAAAATGAATATGATAATTTATTAAATATTCCAAGGTAGAAGTATTTTCCGTTTGAATGACTTGAAATAAAAGTATTTTTAAAATAGAATTATTTATGATAGGAGTAGTAGCTTGATTGCTGTTCTAAAGAGAGCTAGTGATGGTGGAATCTAGCGTTCGGCATTAAGTGAACTTGCCAGGAATAAGTGAATGACAAACATCTCTAACTATTAATCCAAACGAGTGCACATCAAATATGTGAATCAGGGTGGTAACGCGGCACAGTCGTCCCTGCTAAATGCTTAATAGTTTGAGGTGTTTTTTTAATGAATAGGAGGAAAAGTTGTGAATTACAATCATAATCAAATCGAGAAAAAATGGCAGGATTATTGGGAAACACATAAAACTTTTAAGACCAATGATCAACTTGGACAAAAGAAATTCTACGCTTTAGATATGTTTCCTTATCCATCAGGAGCTGGTTTACATGTAGGACATCCTGAAGGTTACACAGCAACGGATATTATTTCACGTTATAAACGTATGCAAGGTTATAATGTGCTACATCCGATGGGATGGGATGCATTTGGTTTACCTGCTGAACAATACGCCTTAGATACTGGTAATGATCCACGAGAGTTTACGCAACAAAATATTCAAACATTTAAGAGACAAATTAAAGAATTAGGTTTTAGTTATGATTGGGATAGAGAAGTAAACACAACGGATCCAGAATATTATAAATGGACACAATGGATTTTTATTCAACTTTATAATAAAGGACTTGCTTATGTAGATGAAGTAGCCGTGAACTGGTGTCCGGCCCTTGGCACAGTACTATCAAACGAAGAGGTAGTAGATGGTGTCTCTGAACGTGGTGGTCATCCTGTTTATAGAAAACCGATGAAACAATGGGTATTAAAAATAACAGAATATGCTGACCGTTTATTAGAAGACTTAGATGATTTAGACTGGCCTGAATCATTAAAAGATATGCAACGTAACTGGATTGGACGTTCTGAAGGTGCGAGTGTTACTTTCGATGTAGAGGGTTCAGATAAGGATATTGAAGTCTTTACCACACGTCCAGATACGATTTATGGTGCTTCTTTCTTAGTGTTAAGCCCAGAACATGAAGTTGTGAATGAAATTACAACAGAAGATAAGAAAGCAGCAGTTGAAGATTATCAAAACGAAGCGTCTAAAAAATCAGATTTAGAAAGAACTGGTTTAGCTAAAGAAAAAACAGGCGTCTTCACAGGAGCTTATGCAGTTAACCCATTATCAGGAGAAAAAGTTCAAATATGGATTGCAGATTATGTACTTGCTTCATATGGTACGGGTGCTGTTATGGCAGTACCTGGTGGCGACGAGAGAGATTATGAATTTGCTAAGGCTTTTGATCTTCCAATCGTTGAAGTGATTGAAGGTGGAGATTTATCGAAAGAAGCTTACACAGGTGATGGCCCACACGTGAACTCAGGAGAGCTCAATGGATTATATAATGATGAGGCAATCACTAAAGCAATTGAATTGCTTGAAGCTAAAGGTGCCGGCAAGAGACAAGTCAACTATAAATTAAGAGATTGGTTATTCAGTCGTCAAAGATATTGGGGTGAGCCTATTCCAGTAATCCATTGGGAAGATGGCTCTATGTCAACAGTTCCTGAAGATGAATTGCCACTACTTTTACCTGAAACAGATGAAATCAAACCTTCAGGTACAGGAGAATCACCACTTGCTAACATTGATGACTTTGTAAATGTCGTAGATGAAAAGACTGGTATGAAAGGGCGTCGTGAAACGAACACAATGCCACAATGGGCAGGTAGCTGTTGGTATTACTTAAGATATATCGACCCTAATAACGAGAAGATGTTAGCAGATCCAGAAAAACTTAAACATTGGTTACCAGTTGATTTATACATCGGTGGTGTAGAACACGCTGTATTACACTTATTATATGCAAGATTCTGGCATAAAGTACTTTATGATTTAGGTGTTGTACCTACGAAAGAACCATTCCAAAAGCTATTTAACCAAGGTATGATTTTAGGTGAAGGTAATGAAAAAATGAGTAAATCTAAGGGTAACGTTATCAACCCTGATGATATCGTTAAATCTCATGGTGCCGATACTTTACGCTTATATGAAATGTTTATGGGGCCACTAGATGCGGCGATTGCTTGGAGTGAAAAAGGTTTAGATGGTTCACGTCGTTTCTTAGATAGAGTATGGAGATTGTTGATTACTGAAGATGGAGAACTATCAGATAAAATTGTTAATAACCACTCTAAGACATTAGATAAGAGCTACCATCAAACTGTGAAAAAAGTAACTGAAGACTTCGATACACTTAACTTCAATACCGCAATTAGTCAAATGATGGTATTTATCAACGATTGTTACAAAGCAGATGAATTGTATAAACCATACGTTGAAGGCTTTGTTAAAATGCTCGCACCTATTGCGCCACATATTGCTGAAGAATTATGGTCACGTCTAGGCCATGAAGAAACAATCACTTATCAACCGTGGCCATCATATGATGAATCATTATTGGAAGATGATGAAGTAGAAATCGTTATCCAAGTAAATGGTAAAGTGAGAGCGAAAGTGAAAGTAGCAAAAGAAGCTACGAAAGAAGAAATGGAACAGATCGCATTAGATGAAGAAAATGTTAAAATGGCTATAGAAGGCAAAGATATTAAAAAAGTGATTGCAGTTCCACAGAAGCTAGTAAATATCGTAGCTAAATAATGAAGTAGGAGGAATTAACTATGCAAACTATTTCAGTTGATGAATTAAAGAATAAAGTTTTAAATTCAAATCCTGTAAATATTATTGATGTTAGAACTGAAGAAGAAACAGCGATGGGAATTATTCCAGGTGCTAAAACGATTCCGATGAATCAAATTCCTGATCATTTAAGTGACTTCAGTGAAAATGAAAAATATTATATCGTTTGTAAATCAGGTGGACGTAGTGCTCAAGTAACAAACTACTTAGAGCAAAATGGTATCGATGCTGTAAATGTTGAAGGTGGCATGGATGAATGGGGAGACGAAGGTCTTCAAATTGACCGCATTTAATAAAAGTTTAAAACTTTAAATATAAAAATAGACCAGATGAAACATTGAGTTTTCATCTGGTCTATTTATTTTATGTGTTAATTTCATGCTTAAATTGACTTGCATTAGACCCTGCAATATGACCTGTAACGAGGGCACTTGTGATGTTGTACCCACCTGTATAGCCATGTATATCTAGAACTTCGCCACATAAATATAGCCCTGGTACTATTTTAGACATCATTGTTTTAGGTTGGATTTCTTTAAGTGTAATGCCACCACCTGTTACAAATGCCTTATCTAAAGGTAAAGTGCCATTTACTGTAAAGGTAAAGCCTTTAAATAAATTAACTATTTGTTCGATTTGTGTTTTTGAGATGTGATGACCGGTTAAGGATTGTGAAATCTCAGCATATTCTAAGATTAACAATAAATATCTTTCCTCTATTAATCCATGTAAACTATTCTTTATATATTTATCGGGTGTGGCATTGATACGTTGTCGAATTTCTGATTCAAGTTCATCAGCGTTTAAATCAGGAAATGCATCGATTTGCATTTGGATATCTTTCTTTTTTTGATATTTTTGTTCTTTATAAACAAACTGACTACAGCGAAGTGCGGCAGGGCCACTTATACCGAAGTGAGTAAATAGCATGTCCATTTGATGCGTGACACGTTTTTTACCATTTTTCTTAAGTACAGACAACCTGACATCTTTTAGACTTAGACCTTTCATTCTTTTGCTCGTAATGAATGGTTCAGAAGAAGTAATCGGTACTTCAGTAGGGAATAGCTCAGTGATTGTGTGGCCTAAATGTTGGGCGAATTTGTAACCATCACCTGTGGATCCTGTTTTTGGGACACTTGTCCCACCTGTAGCTATGATTAAGCTTTTGCTTTCAAATAGCGTCTGATCATTTAATTGTACTTGGAATGTTTGGTTATCTGTATATTCAATGTTCGAAACAGTAGCCATTTCCTTTACTGACACGTTATTTTGATTTAAGGTTTCAATGAGGGCATCAACAACATCTTGTGCTTTATTGCTAACTGGGAACATACGACCATGATCTTCTTCTTTCAGACGTACGCCTCTCGATTCGAAAAATTGAATAATAGATTCATTATCAAAAATTGAAAATGGACTATATAAAAACTTTCCATTTCCTGGGATGTTTTTTATAATTTCATCATAGGGAAGGCGATTGGTTACATTACAACGACCACCACCTGAGATTTTTAATTTTCGACCGAGTCCTTTTTTCTTTTCGAGTAATAAAATATTATCATCATGTTGGCTTGCGGCGGCTGCAGCCATAAGACCACTCGGTCCACCACCTATAATAATTGTTTGATACATAAGATATGCCTCCCTAAACGATATAGTCTTATTTTATAGTAATATATTTTTGAAAAAAAGTAATTTAAAGGTTATTATTAAGTTTACGAGTGTAAAAATTTAATTGAGAATAGGAAGATCTGAATGAGTGAAAGTAAGGAATTAGTAAGAGGTACTTTCTTAATTACTTTAAGTATCATGATTACTAAGATATTAGGGATTATTTATTTCATTCCATTTAGTAGTATGTTTGGCGATAGTAGAAATTTAGCACCATTTTCATATGCGTATACGCCTTACAATATTGCTATTGCTGTGGCGACAGCGGGAATACCACTCGCAGCTTCAAAGTATGTTGCGAAGTACAATGCGTTAGGCGCCTATCGTGCCAGCCAAAAGTTCTATCGTTCTAGCTTTATCGTCATGGCTATCACTGGTTTTATCGGCTTTTTAATACTATATTTTTTAGCACCTGGCATTGCAGACCTTACCTTAGGTCACGGTAATGGTAAAGGTAATGGTGACGGGTGGTCAGTCGGTGAAGTAGCTTGGGTAATCAAGATTATCAGTGTGGTAGTCATCTTCATACCACTACTCGCTACATGGCGTGGTGTATTCCAAGGTTATAAATCCATGGGACCAACTGCCGTTTCAGAAGTAATTGAGCAAATTGCACGAATCATCTTTATTCTTGTAGGATGTTACCTCATGTTACATGTTTTAGATAGTTCATTGCTAATCGCTAACGGAATTGCAACATTTGGTGCAGCGATTGGTGCAATTGCAGCACTTTTCACTCTTTGGTATTACTGGCAGAAACGGAAACATAATATTGATAGAATGGTAGAAGAAGATACGACCGACATCAATATTAGTTATACGAAAATGTATTTGGAAATCATTTCTTATAGTATACCGTTTGTTATTGTAAGTTTGAATTTCCCATTATTTAACTTAGTCGATCAGATGACACACAATCCAACTTTAAAACTTGTGCATGTTGATCCTGGAGAACGAGACCATTTCTTTACAATTTTAAATATGTTTACAAATAAAATTGTAATGATACCAGCGTCACTCGCTTCTGGTTTTGCAGTGAGTTTAATACCATTTATTACAAAGACTTTCGCTGAAGGTAACACACGAGAAATGCATCGTCAGATTCGTACATCTCTTGGTGTCTTAATGTATATCACTGTTCCAGCTAGTTTAGGTATCATGGCTTTAGCTTTACCTATATACGTTGCGTTTTATGGTAGAGCAGATGGTAGTGAAATCTTATTCTATTACGCACCTGTAGGTATTTTAATTGCGTTATTGAGTGTAACTGCATCGATGTTACAAGGTATAGACAAACAAAAATTAACGGTCTTTGTTATTTTAGCTGCAGTTGTTATTAAATTTATATTAAACATACCTTTAATTATGATGTTCCATACAGTTGGTGCAGTATTTAGTACCGGACTTGCTACATTGTTTGCTGTTATATGTAATTTAGTGATATTAAAGATATATGCTAAGTTTAACTTTAGTGAGACGTGGTTACATTTCGGTAAAATCTTTATCTATAGTTTCATTATGATGATCGTAGTTGAAATTTGTTCATATGTTTTACAAATGTTTATTGAGCCACATGGCAGATTTAGTGCAGGTCTCATAGTTACAATTAGTGTAATAATTGGTATGTTGCTATATGCAATTATGACTATGAAGACACGTCTTGCTGATGAATTTTTAGGTGATTTGCCAAATAAAATCAGACGCAAGCTAGGAATTTTAAAATGAGATTAGATAAATATTTAGCGAATATGGGTCTAGGTACCCGAACTGAAGTCAAGCAAATGCTTAAAAAAGGTAAAGTTGCTGTAAATGACAAAGTTGAAAAATCACCTAAAACGCAAGTTCAAGCTGAAACAGATCGTGTATACGTGGATGGTCAAGAGGTACAATTTATAGATAAGGTTTATTTAATGTTGAATAAACCGAAAGGATACATTTCAGCAACTGACGATGATCAACATCCAACTGTTATTGAATTAATTGACGATTACCAGTATTTAGACATCTTTCCAGTTGGGCGTTTAGACAAAGATACAGAAGGATTACTATTAATTACCAATGATGGTCAATTTAATCATCAAATAATGAATCCTTCAAAGCACGTTTCAAAGACTTATGAAGTTATTTCAGAAAAAACTATCACGAATGATGATATAAAATCCTTCAAAAAGGGTATTGAATTGAGTGAAGGAGTTATGAAGCCCGCCGAATTATCGCATGGTAAACTGGACAAGCAATCATTTGTTACGATATCCGAAGGTAAGTACCACCAAGTTAAGCGTATGTTTCACGCGATAGATAATGAGGTATTAGTATTGAAACGTGTCAGTATAGGCGACTTGCAACTAGATTCAGGTTTGGATTTAGGCGAGTATCGTCATTTAACTGAAGAAGATTTTAAAAAATTAAGACAAAATTAATGAAGAGGTGTAATTATGGCTAAATCAAACGTATTAAGAGCATTAGTTGGAATTGGAGGAGCAGCTGCAGCAATTGTACTGTCTAAAAAGGAAAACCGCGATAAATTAAAAGGTGAATATGATAAATATAAAGAAAATCCAGAATCATATAAACAAAACGCAAAAGATATCGCAACACAAATCAGTTCAAAAGCAAACGAAACTTTCAATGAAGTAAAACAAGACCCTAAAGGTTATGCAAACAAAGTAAAACAAGATCCAAAAGGATTTATCAATGACCAAAAAGATAGAATTAAAGGGTCAACTGTGAAAAATCAAGACGAAGAACATGTTGAAGAAGCAAGATTTACAGACGAAGGTGCTGCAGATCCTTCAAACAACTTACGTGTTGTAACTGAAGAAGAACTTAAGAATAACAGTAATAAACACGATAGTGACAATGAAGACTCAAATAAATAATTGTTAATATTCATTATTTAAAATATAAAAGGTTGAAAGAAATGATTCGATTTCTTTCAACCTTTTTTTCGTCCATAACATAAGATTGCCTGATTTTTCACAAAATAAAACAGTCAAAATTTTCAAAAAATATGGCGTCTTACTGTAGTTTATACAAAAGTTCATGTAAAATAACAGATATATCAGACTTAAGAAGGAAGTTGATCATACATGTGGAGAGAAAAAGTTCAAGAGTACGAAGATCAAATAATAGAGGACTTAAATGGATTACTAAAAATCGAAAGTGTCCGAGAAGACAACAAAGCAGATGAAGACCATCCAGTCGGTCCAGGGCCGCGCGAAGCTTTAGATTATATGTATAAATTGGCTCAAAGAGATGGCTTCGAATCACATGACGTGGATCATATCGCAGGACGTATAGAAGCAGGTGAAGGTTCTGACTTATTTGGCATTCTATGTCACGTAGATGTTGTGCCAGCAGGAGAAGGTTGGGATTCAAACCCATTTGACCCAGTGGTAACTGATAAAGATATAATCGCTAGAGGGACATTAGATGATAAAGGCCCAACAATTGCAGCGTATTATGCTGTTAAAATTCTTAACGAGATGAATGTAAACTGGAAAAAAAGAATACATATAATCATAGGTACAGACGAAGAGTCTGACTGGTTATGTACAGATCGTTACTTCAAAACCGAAGAAATGCCTGCTTTAGGTTTTGCGCCAGATGCGGAATTTCCTGCAATTCATGGAGAAAAAGGTATCAGTACATTCGATATTAAACAAACTTCAAAAGATGATGAGTTAGATGAACCTGACTATGAACTTATTTCATTTAAATCAGGTCAACGTTATAATATGGTGCCTGATGAAGCAGAAGCACATGTTGGCGTCAAAGAAAACATGACAGATGTGATACAAAACTTCGAACAATATTTATCTGAACAAAATTTAGATGGAGAAAGTACAGTGGATAGTGGCGTGTTAGTATTAAATGTCCAAGGTAAAGCTGTACATGGTATGGATCCTTCAATTGGAGTAAATGCAGGTCTTTATTTATTGAATTTCTTATCTGCATTGAACTTGGATAAAACTGCTGCAAACTTTATTGATTTTAGTGAAAAATATTTATTTGAATCACACTTCGGCGAAAAAATGGGTATGAAATACCATACAGATACGATGGGGGATGTGACTACAAATATTGGTGTTATTAGCTATGACAAAGAAAATGGCGGCCAATATGGTGTTAATTTAAGATATCCGCAAGGTTTTGAATTTGAAGAAGCGATGGACCGCTTTAAAAATGAAATTAAACAACTTGGATTTACTTTTGAAATAGGTAAAGATCAAAAACCTCATTACGTAGAAAAAGATGACCCATTCGTACAGAAATTAGTGCAAGTATATCGTGAACAAACTGGAGATGAAGCCGAACCATATACAATCGGCGGTGGAACATATGCACGTAACCTTGATAAAGGTGTTGCTTATGGTGCTATGTTTAAAGGTTCAGAAGACTTAATGCATCAAAAGAATGAATATATTTCTAAAAAGCAATTATTTGATGCAACAAGTATTTATTTACAATCAATTTATGAAATATGCGTGGAGGGATAATATGACAAAAGTATTAATCAATGAACAATTAGTAGAAGAACAAGATGCAAAAGTACCGTACAATGACAGAGGATATGTATTTGGTGACGGCATTTATGAATATATCCGTATTTATGACAATTATATGTTTACGGCGAAACCTCATTTTGAAAGATTAGTAAGAAGTGCTGGAGAAATCGGTTTAAATTTAAAATATAGTGTTGATGGATTTATCGAATTAGTTCAAGAATTAATCGATGCCAATGGTATTATTAACGGCGGTGTTTATATCCAAGTGACAAGAGGTGCAGCACCACGTGATCATGCGTTCCCAGAGGAATCAACAGAAGCAAATGTTATGGCATTTACTAAATCATATGATCGCCCTTATAAAAAATTAGAAGAAGGTATCAGTGCAGTAACAACTGAAGATATACGTTGGTTAAGATGTGATATTAAAAGTTTAAACTTACTTGGTAACGTCTTAGCAAAAGAATACGCAGCTAAAAATAACGCTGGCGAAGCTATTCAACATAGAGAAGACATCGTCACTGAAGGTTCTTCTAGTAACGTATATGCGATTAAAGATGGAGAAATTTATACACATCCAGTTAATAACTACATCTTGAACGGTATTACACGTAAAGTGATAAAATCTATTGCTGAACAATATGAAATTGAATTTAATGAAGAAGTCTTTACTTTAGATTTTCTTAAAAATGCAGATGAAGTTATTGTTTCAAGTACTTCAGTTGAGGTTATGCCTGTAGTTAAATTAAATGATAAACCAGTAGGAGATGGAGAAGTAGGCTCAATTACTAAAAAGTTACAAGAAGGATTCACAAAATATATAGCTGAAGATAGAAAATAAATTACGAATTTCGATAGTAATATCTCAAAAATTACTCTCAAATTATGTTATAATTTTAAATGAGCCGTAAAAAAGTAATCTAAAAAATCAAAGGTAAAAAGTGACTTTTTGTTTCTGATTTTTGGTTGAAAAACACCCTTAAACGATATAAAATCTTTTATGAGTCTTCAAAAAATGAACTAATAAAGTTTATAAAAAAGATAAAATAAAAGCCTGTAACAACTCAATTTATGTTAGAATAACTAAGTTGAGAATAAAGAGGGAAATACGAGTGACAAATACATTTTAGTTTGTTTTATGTTCACATGGGGACAGTGTGTCATATATGCTTGTAAATGTTTGTTGCTTTAATATAAAAACTGTTGAAATTCAAATTCAGTGTAAATGATTAAATATGGCTCTTGGAATTATTTTCTGGAGCCATTTTCTATTTGGAAAGTGAGGTGAACGTGTTGGAGCAGTTTTATCAATTAGGGTGGACACTTGATTCTGCAGGAGGCGCATCTGGTGAAGCTTACATGGCCGAACAAGATGGACAAAAGCTATTCTTAAAAAGAAATTCTAATCCTTTTATAGCGGCATTATCTGCCGAAGGAATCGTACCGAAACTAGTATGGACGAAACGTATTGAAACTGGAGAGGTTGTCACAGCGCAACATTGGAAAAACGGTAGAGAGCTTGCTTTTAACGAAATGAAAGAAAATCGTGTCGCTTTATTGTTAAAAAAGATACACAATTCTAAAACTTTATTAAACATGCTTAAAAGAATGGAAATGGAACCTATCACACCTGAAATAATGTTGAATAAGATTAATGCCTCGTTGTCACGCGAAGTACTTACGCATCATGTGACAAGGAAGGCGCTTACTTATTTAGAAGACAATATACCTGATATGGATCCTCGCTTTTTCACCGTCGTTCATGGCGATGTAAACCACAACAATTGGTTACTTTCTGATCGAGATGAACTTTATTTGGTTGATTGGGAAGATGCCATGATTGCCGACCCTGCAATTGATTTAGGTATGCTGCTTTACAACTACGTTCCTGAAAGAAACTGGGCACAGTGGTTAGAAGAATATGGAGTAAAAGATTCAATTGAATTACAAAAGAGAATGAAATGGTACACAGCTATTCAAGCCATAGGAATGATTCAATGGTATGAAGAACAGAAACGTTACAAAGACATGAATATGTGGTTGAAATTTTTAAATGATATGATGAATCATAATGCATTTATATAAGGAGTAATATTAATGAGAGTGCGATACAAACCATGGGCTGAAGATTATTTGAAATCTCATCCAGAGATTGTAGATATGGATGGTGCACATGCAGGTAAGATAAGTGATTGGTTTGAAAAAGAACAACCGATTTATATAGAAATTGGTTCAGGTAAAGGCCAATTCATCACAACTTTAGCAGAACAACATCCTGAAATTAATTTTATTTCTATGGAACGTGAAAAAAGTGTCATGGTAAACGTTTTACAGAAAGTATTTGATTTAGGATTAACAAATATCAAATTAATTTGTAATGATGCGATAGAATTAAATGAATATTTTAAAGATGAAGAAGTTTCTCGTATCTATTTAAACTTTTCTGATCCATGGCCTAAAAAACGACATGCCAAACGTCGTTTAACATATCATACGTATTTAGCACGTTATAAACAAATATTAAAGAAAGATGGAGAAATCCATTTTAAAACAGATAATCGTGGTCTGTTTGCGTATAGTTTAGAAAGCATGTCGCAATTTGGTATGTATTTCACGAAAATGAATTTAAATTTACATGAAGAAGATATAGAAGAAAATATCGTCACTGAATATGAGAAAAAGTTTTCCGAAAAAGGTTCTCGTATTTACCGAATGGAAGCTAAATTCCATGAATAACATTTGTAAAGAGGCTGGGACAAAAATAGTTGTCTCAGCTTCTTTGTCGATTATACAGTAGATGACTGAATTGTAAATGCGCTTATATCAAGCTTTTCCAATCCTAGTCATCCTTGCCGGGGTGGGACTACGAAATCTCTATTAGAAAATTCGATTTCTGTCCCGCTCCCTCTTTTTATTTATATTAAATTAGGTAAATGTAAATATATAGTATTTGATTTCGTTATGTGATAGTTATAATCAATATTTAAAAATTTAAGCAAACATTATATAGAATGTTTTACCTCCCGTCATTATTATATTAATATGTTAATAAAGTGTTACGTAATTGGAAATATTCAAGGGGGTATGTGAGATGAAGTTAGGACAATTTGAAATTAATTATGTGAATGGTGGCATCACTCAGATGGATGGGGGAGCCATGTTTGGTGTCGTTCCTAAAGCACTGTGGTCCAAAAAATATCCTGTTAAGGATAAGAATCAGATTCCTTTACCAACACATCCTATATTAATTCAAACAGGTGATAAAAATATATTAATTGATAGTGGCATCGGTAAAGATAAACTTACAGATAAAGAACGCCGCAACTTCGGGGTAGACTATGAGAGTGATATAGATGCAAGTTTAAAAGCATTTTCACTGACAACAGCAGATATAGATATTGTGTTAATGAGCCATATGCATTTTGATCATGCTGCAGGGTTAACATATTCAAACGGTGACTCAGTATTTGAAAATGCTATTCACGTATTACAACAAGATGAATGGCATGAATTCCAAAGTCCGAATATGCGTAGTCAATCTACTTATTGGCCTAAAAATAACGGGGATTTCAAAAACAATTTAATATTATTTGAAAAAGAAATTGAAATTTATCCAGGTATAAAGATGATACACACAGGCGGACATAGTTATGGTCACAGTATTATTACTATAGAGAGTAATGGAGAAAAAGCAGTCCATATGGCAGATATCTTTCCTACGACAGCCCATAAAAATCCATTATGGGTAACGGCATACGATGATTATCCACTACAATCCATTCGAGAAAAAGAACGCCGAATAACGAATTATATTATGGATAATTTCTGGGTTTTTGTTTTATCATGATGCAACTTATTTTGCAGTTAAATTTAATAAAGCAAATTCAAAAGAAATCGAATCATATATTCAAAGAGAATCTTAGTATGAGTAGGGTTTAATTTTTATAAAATGATACGGTTTTAGTACTGTCATCATAAATATAAAAGATTGCATTTTAAAATGAGCCTGAGAAACGATAAAGTATCCCGGGCTCATTACCATTTCTTGTTGATAAATTATTTTGAATAAACAAACTCGTCAATCCACATTATCAGTTTCATGACGAGTAAATATACATGTAAGCTTATTTGAAATGGGTGTCGTATTCGCACACAAGTTAAGAAGTACGTTCAATAATATCGATGATTTCACCGTTGTTGGCATCAGCATAGAAATCATAATACGTGCGTTTATCATTTGATTGCGTTGTAATACCACCTTGGTAAACCGTAAATGTACCTTCACTTGTTTCATATGTTACGGTTTCATTTAATATGTATGAGCCGACAACATTTCTGAAATATGTTTTAACTTCTGCTAACGTCTTTTCGGATTGAAAGACATGATGGTGTAATTGTCGATGAATTAAATACATCACACCGATAATAGATAGAAATGAAAAAATAAAGGTAAAGTACCACTTCATTTTACTGAACATAACAGTTCTACCCCCTAAAAAGTCATATTTATAGTTTACCACAATGAAGATGCTATAATAAAGATAAGGAGTGAGCGAACGTGACTATTGATTTTAATAAAACAATTAAGAGAATGCAGACATTAACAGAATTACATGGTGCTCCAGGGTTCGAAGATGATGTTAAATCATATTTAATAAAAGAGATGGAACCTTGCGTCGATGAGTTTGTTTATAACCGAATGGGCGGGTTTTATGGCGTGAAGAAATCAAATAAACAAAACGCAAAAAAAGTAATGGTTGCTGCACACATGGATGAAGTTGGATTCATGGTGACGCATATAACCCCACAAGGTTTATTACATTTCACTAATTTAGGCGGTGTCGCAAATGATATTTGGCAAGGACAACGCTTAAAAGTAAAGACACGCGAAGACGAAGAAATTATCGGAATTGTATCTAATATACCTAAACACTTTAGATCCGGTAATGAAGGTGCACCTAAGATTGAAGATTTGATGTTGGATATAGGTTGTGACTCAGAATCAGAAGTCCTTTCACGTGGTATACAGATTGGAGATTCAATCGTTCCTGAAACACCGTTTACACAGTTATCTGAATACCGTTATGCTAGTAAAGCATGGGATAATCGCTATGGTTGTTTAATTGCCCTAGAACTATTAGAGTCATTACAAGGAGAAACGTTAGATTTCGATTTATATGTGGGTGCAAATGTACAAGAGGAAGTAGGTCTCAGAGGTGCACGCCCAGCAGCCGAATTAGTCGATCCTGACGTTGCTTTTGTAGTAGATTGTTCACCAGCCAATGATATGAAGGGAAGTCAACGTCTCTCAGGTACATTAGGAGCTGGAACGTTAATTAGACTTAAGGACGGGACGATGATACTCAAGCCTTCATTTAGAGACTATTTAATGCGTTTGGTAGAACAACATGATATCAATTACCAATATTACATTTCACCAGGTGGAACAGATGGTGGAGAAATTCATAAAGCAAATATTGGCGTACCGACAGCTGTGATTGGTGTATGTGCTAGATATATCCATAGCACAAATGCAGTATTTGATATTAGAGATTATCACTCAGCTCGACAATTATTAATTCAATCAGTTACGCAATTGGATGATAAACAAATAGAACATTTACAATATCAATAAGATTTAGGAGAGAGAATATGAAAGCATTAGAAAATGAACAACAATTTAATGAATTGAAACAACAAAAGACAGTATTTCTTTTCACTGCAGATTGGTGCCCTGATTGTAAAGTCATCGAACCAGATTTACCTCAATTAGAGGAAAAGTATGATTCATATCATTTTGTATCTGTAGATAGAGATCAATTTATGGATATTTGTATTGAACATGGCATTATGGGCATCCCAAGTTTTTTAGTATATCGAAACAATGAACAAATAGGCTCGTACATTGGGAAAGAACGCAAATCTATCGAGCAAATAGATGAATTTTTATCTAGTTTATAATGTCTAGTATAAATTTTAAAAGTAAATGATGGGGGTTTGTTGGAAAAATTTATTTATTTAAGTAGAGATGAGTAATGATTCATTATCTACAGACAAATCCCTACAATTTACTTTTTTTCTGTTACTAGCTTATTATTTATTGTAAACTATATTAAGGCACGTAAATAGGAGTGTTATCAATGAATGTCTTTCAAATGAGAGATAAGCTTAAAGAACGTTTAAGTCATTTAAATGTGAAATTTAGTTATAATCGCGAAGAAGAAACATTACGTATTTCAAGAGAAGATAACGGTAAAGGTGTAACCGTTAAACTTGATACAATTGTAGCTAAATATAAAGAACAAAAGGAAAATATCGTAGACGAAATTGCATATTATGTTACTGAAGCTATTGGTCAAATGAAAGATCAAGATATTTCAGAACTTGAAAACATAGAAGTAATGCCAGTATTAAGATCACCAAGTTTTGACAAAAAAGATAAAAACGGTGTTCCATTTGTTATCGAATGTCATACTGCAGAAACAAATATATATTATGCTGTTGACTTAGGTAAGTCATACCGTTTAATAAATGAAAAAATGTTGGAACAAATGAATTTAACACAACAACAATTAAAAGAAATGGCTTTATTCAACGTCAGAAAATTAGACAATAAATACAAAACTGATGAAGTTAAAGGTAATATTTTCTACTTTGTTAATTCAAATGATGGTTATGATGCGAGTCGCATATTGAATACCCAATTCTTAAATGAAATTCAACAACAGTGCGAAGGTGAAATGTTAGTTGCCGTACCACATCAAGATGTATTGATTATTGCTGATATACGAAACAAAACAGGTTATGATGTTATGGCACATTTAACAATGGAGTTTTTCACTAAAGGATTAGTGCCGATTACTTCATTATCATTTGGTTACGATCAAAGTCACTTTGAACCTATATTTATTCTAGGTAAAAATAACAAACAAAAAAGAGATCCGAATGTTATTCAAAGATTAGAAGCAACAAGAAAACAATATCAAAATAAAGATAAGCATTAAGGAGTTTTAAATATGAATTTATTTTATAATAAAGAAGCAGTAGGAGATGTAGCTTTTTTACAAATTGATCCTACACCAGGTGAATTTAGTTACGAAACTAAAGGAGATGTAGTGGAAATCACACGTGAAAGTCAAGTAGTTGGCTATAACATCTTCAACGTTTCTCAACACGTAGAAATTAATGGAAATGGACATATCAAACTCACAGAATCATTGCTCAATGGGCTACAACAGTTAATTAAAAATGCTGGATTTAATTATGAACTAGACGCTGATTTATCACCCAAATTTATAGTTGGATATGTAGAAACGAAAGAAAAACATCCAGACGCTGATAAATTGAGTGTATTAAATATAGATGTAGCAACTGAAAAGTTACAAATTGTTTGTGGTGCACCGAATGTTGAAGCGGGTCAAAAGGTAGTCATTGCTAAGGTAGGCGCAGTAATGCCTAGTGGTATGGTGATTAAAGATGCGAAACTCAGAGGCGTAGAGTCAAGTGGTATGGTATGTTCTATGAAAGAATTGAACTTGCCGAATGCACCGCAAGAAAAAGGAATTATGGTGTTATCTGATGATTACAAAGTGGGACAACCATTTTTTGAAGAATAAAAGGAGGTCATGCACGAATGAGCTGGTTCGATAAGCTATTTGGAGAAGATAATGATTCTAGCAATAGTTATCTTAATAAGAGAAACCAACGACGTCAAAGAGCTAATGAACGCGAGAGACATGACTCATTACATTCGCAAAATAACGATGTATACGAGAGACCTAGAGGTAAATTTAGATTTCCCATCAATGGTTTAGATGAGACGGAAGGTTCTCATCATAATGACGAGGTGAATGAATCTACTTCATACAGACACGAACAGACAGAACCTGACTTTATGAGTGATCAAGGTCAACGTAGACGCCGTAGACAAAGCAATGAGGCAGATTCAACATCACAGAATAATCGTAACAATAGTAGTTATACATCGACTAAACGCAAACAATCTAGTATAGAGCATAAGCCTAAACAACACAAAGGCACAAGAATGCGTATACAAACAGACGCTTTACGTGCGAGTAGTAATACGAAACAAAATCGTTCAAAACCTTTGTATCATCAACGAGAGTTTAAAGCGAGCGAAGTACCGTCAGCTATTTTCGGTACGAAGACGCCTAAACCGCTTAAAGCAGGTAAGATTGTAACTTCTAACAACTCTGAAGACACTTCGGATTCTAAACAACAAGAAACGAAAAGAGATTACAGTAGCACTGGGCATTCAAAAACTTCATCTTCTGAAAGCAATCGCAGTGAAGTACGTCAACAACATTCAGAAACGTCAAACACTTCGAATAAACAAGGGACACCAGAAGGTAAGAACAATACGATAAATATTGAAAATATTTACGCGTCACAAATTGTTGAAGAAATTCGTAGAGAACGTGAACGCAAAGTTAACCAGAAAAAGCAATTTAAAAAGGCTTTACAACAAAAGCGTCAACAATATCAACAAAACGATTCTGATAGTATACAAAAAGCGATTGATGAAATGTATGCAAAACAAGCGAAAGATTATTTAGGTGAAAGTTCTTTAGATGACCTAGAATTAGATGATATTGATTCACAAAACGATGAACAACATAATTCAACACAAAGTGAAACAAATACATTACATGAATCAAATCATGCAAATGATGCGTCACAGCATGAAGGTGGACAATATTCACCATTTAATTATGAAGAAGTTGACTTAGATAATGTAAGTAACGTACATACAGATGCAAACGAAACACAAATTATTGAAGACGTTGAAGACGAGAATAATGAGCAAGATTCTGTAGAAACATCCTCAAATAATGAGGACACGGAATCAAATCATTCAGAACAATCTCATTTAGAAGAAGTGCAATTATCTAATCCTCAACAAACAAATACGGAAAATGGTACTACTTCTACAACGAATATTGATGAAAATATAACAGACAATCAATATTCAGAATCTAATACTTCACCAGAAAATGAAGTAACTGAGGCAAATTATCGAGAAATTGATGAATCTTCAAGCAATAAACAACACGATGAGGATTCAGATATTCATGAAACTTCATCGAAAGAAGAAACTGATGGTGAAAACATATCTAACGACCAATTAACAGAAAACACTCAAACTTCTGAGTTTAAAGAAGATAATTCAGAAACATCTAATTTAACAGAAGAACAAAGTACTGGAAGTGAACATTCATCGCATGTTGTTTCAGAAACACCGACATCCGATATTGATTTAGTTGATAATGATAATGATTCTAATAACGATGAAACAGATGAACGCTCTGAAAACATAAACCAAAATGAAGAAACACAATCGCAGTACGAAAGTACAAAACATCACAGTGAAAATCAACCTCAAGCAACGGAATCATCTATCGTTAATAATTCGCATGATACTGCATCAAATCAGCAATCTTCAGATGTTGAAAATGCAAAAAATAATGAAAAATCAACGGAACCACGAACATCGAAAGAACAACCAAATTCAAATATTAAGAAACGTCCTAAGAAGAGTGGGGGTAGCCCGTTCAATGTTGTAATGACGCCTTCAGATAAGAAACGCATGATGGATGCACAAAAAGAAAAATATATTTCACAACATAAAGATATTTCAAATAACCTCGTAGACCAACAACAAGAAGAATCGAATGAAACAATGTCGGTTGAAGACGATTCAGATAAAGATAAAAATGAGCCACCAAGTCAAAATAAGGCAAATCTTGAAAAACCAAGCAGTGGAACAACTTCTTCTACACAAGAAAAACAGAAGGTAACTGAGCCGCCACTAAAACCAGAAGTTTCAAATCAACAAGCAGTTGAACATTCGGTAGAACAAACCGTTGAACAACCATCGCAAGATTCTCAAAATAAAAATTCATTAAGAAAAGGTCCAATGATTCAACTACCAAGTACAACTCTTCTAGAAGAGCCAGAAGAAATCAAGGTAGATAATGAGTGGATTGAAGAAAAGAAACAAGAACTTAATGAAGCATTTTATTACTTTAATGTACCAGCAGAAGTCCAAAATGTTACAGAAGGACCAAGTGTGACACGTTTCGAACTTTCTGTTGAAAAAGGTGTGAAAGTGTCACGTATTACTGCATTACAAGATGATATAAAGATGGCTTTAGCAGCAAAAGATATTAGAATAGAAGCACCGATACCGGGTACGAGTCTAGTTGGTATCGAAGTGCCCAACCAATCATCGACAAAAGTTAACTTGCGTTCGATTATTGAATCACCAAGTTTTAAAAATGCTGAGTCCAAATTAACAGTTGCTATGGGTTATCGTATAAATAACGAACCACTGTTGATGGATATAGCTAAGACACCGCATGCACTTATAGCAGGCGCAACAGGTTCAGGTAAATTTGTATGTATCAACAGTATTCTTATGTCATTGCTTTATAAAAACCATCCAGAAGAGTTAAAGTTATTACTCATAGATCCTAAGATGGTTGAATTAGCGCCATATAATGATTTACCACATTTAGTGTCACCTGTAATTACAGACGTAAAAGCAGCTACACAAAGTCTTAAATGGGCTGTCGATGAAATGGAACGTCGTTACAAAGTATTTGCGAAATACCATGTACGAAATATTTCAGCATTTAATAAAAAAGCACCATATGAAGACAGAATGGCGAAAATCGTTATCGTTATCGATGAGCTTGCCGATTTAATGATGATGGCACCACAAGAAGTTGAACAATCTATTGCACGTTTAGCACAAAAAGCACGTGCAAGTGGTATCCATATGTTAGTTGCTACACAACGACCTTCTGTAAATGTCATAACTGGATTAATCAAAGCAAACATTCCAACTAGAATTGCATTTATGGTATCATCAAGCGTAGATTCACGTACTATTTTAGATAGTGGTGGCGCTGAACGTTTATTAGGTTATGGTGACATGCTTTATTTAGGTAATGGTATGAATAAACCAATCCGCGTTCAAGGTACATTTGTTTCAGACGATGAAATAGATGATGTAGTAGACTATATAAAACAACAACGTGAACCTGAATATTTATTTGAAGAAAAAGAGCTCCTTAAGAAGACTGAAGCACAACCACAAGACGAATTATTCAATGATGTTTGTCAATTTATGGTTCGAGAAGGACATATTTCTACGTCATTAATTCAAAGACAATTCCAAATCGGATATAATAGAGCAGCAAGAATCGTAGACCAACTTGAACAATTAGGTTATGTTTCAGGTGCAAATGGTTCTAAACCGCGAGATGTGTATATGACAGAAGCTGATTTAAATGACACATAAAGATAAATAAACAATAAATAAGGAGTGGTAAAATGACGCATTATCATTTTGTTGGAATTAAAGGATCAGGTATGAGTTCTTTAGCCCAAATTATGCATGATCTTGGAAATAAAGTACAAGGTTCAGATATTGAAAATTACGTATTTACAGAAGTTGCGTTAAAAAATAATGGTATTGAAATCTTACCGTTTGATCCAAATAATATTAAAGAAGATATGGTGGTTATTCAAGGTAACGCCTTTCCTGATACACATGAAGAAATTGTTAAGGCACATGAGTTAAAGCTTGATGTTATTCGTTATCATGATTTCCTAGGACATGTGATTAATCAATTTATTTCCGTCGCTGTAACTGGTGCCCATGGGAAAACATCAACAACTGGTTTGTTATCACATGTGATGAATGGTGACAAGAAAACATCATTCCTAATTGGAGATGGAACTGGTCTTGGAATTCCAGCTAGTGACTACTTTGCCTTTGAAGCGTGTGAATACCGTAGACATTTCTTAAGCTATCACCCTGATTATGCAATTATGACAAATATCGACTTTGATCACCCAGATTATTTTAAAGACATAAATGACGTTGTAGATGCCTTTCAAGAGATGGCACGAAACGTTAAAAAAGCAATTATTGCTTGGGGTGAAGATGAGCATTTAAGAAATTTAGATTTTGAGGTACCTGTGTATTACTACGGATTCTCTGAAAATGATGATATCTATGCTAATAACATTCAAATAAGTGAAAAAGGTACTCAATTCGATGTTTATATAAAAAATGAATATTTCGATACTTTCATTTCACCACAATTTGGTGATCATAACATTTTAAATAGTTTAGCCGTAATTACTATTTGTTATTTAGAAGATTTAAATATTGAAAATATTAAAGAAGCGCTTGAAACTTTCGGCGGTGTTAAACGTAGATTTAATGAGACAAAAGTAGGTAAACAAGTACTCGTCGATGATTATGCACATCATCCAAGAGAAATTAGTGCTACAATTGAATCTGCGAGAAAGAAATACCCACAAAAAGAAGTAGTCGCTGTCTTCCAACCACATACATTTAGCCGTACGCAAGCATTTTTAGACGAATTTGCTGAGTGTTTAAATACAGCTGATAAAACTTACTTATGTGATATTTTCGGTTCAATAAGAGAAAATAATGGTGAGTTAACAATTCAAGATTTATTGCAAAGAATTGATAATGCCGAACTCATCGATGAATCGACTGTAAATGTCTTAGAACAATACGATGATGCTGTTATTTTATTTATGGGCGCTGGTGATATTCAAAAAATTCAGCGTGCATATATGGAAAATATAGGTGTTTCCACCTCATTTTAATATGTTTATGTTAAAATGAATTGGGTATTTATATTAAATAACAAGATATGTTTATTAGGAGGCGTTTTAAAATGGAATGGATTTTACCCATAGCTGGAATTATTGCGGCAATTGCTTTTTTAATCTTAGTCATTGGAATCGTAGTCGTATTAATTTCAGTTAAGAAAAATTTAGATCATGTTGCTAAAACTCTTGATGGGGTTGAGGGACAAATTCAAGGTATTACACGTGAATCAACGGATTTACTTCACAAAGCTAACCGCTTAACTGAAGATATCCAAGACAAATCAGATCGTTTAAATTCAGTTGTTGATGCAGTTAAAGGTATCGGTAACTCAGTTCAAACTTTAAATGGTTCTGTAGACAGAGTTACAAACTCAATTACGCACAATATTTCTCAAAACGAAGACAAAATTTCTCAAGTTGTTCAATGGTCAAATGTAGCAATGGAAGTTGCTGATAAATGGCAAAACAGAAGAGATCGTAGAAATAGTGCAAATTATAAAGCGGACAGTGTAGCAAATGAAACAAATTATTCAAGCGAGTCAAATTACTCAAATGATAGAAGAGCTTACTCAAATGAGTCAACTCATTCAAATGAATCAAACCAAAGCTATACAACACGCGTAAACAAAAAATAAATCATATACTTAAACAAACAAATGCACTTAAATGAGGGTAGTACTTATTTAAGTGCTTTTGTTATAGGAGGCTATCTTTTATGAAATATTATAATCGTGATAATTATGAAAGAAATAACTATGAAGGCAATTTTGAAAGTTATGAAGTACCAGAAAATTTTTCAGAAGGACCACGTAATGTATTTGTCTATGGTTTTATCGTAGGGGCTGTACTTGGTTCAGCGATTGGCATTGTTTCATTAAATAAACCTAAAAAACGTGAAAAACCTTCTGACAAAGCATACAATTCAAACATCATTGCTCAATCAGAACAAGATAAATTAGAAGCTGATAAGCAAGTTGATCACATTAAATCTAGTGTAAATGGAGCACAACGTAAAGACAACCCAGAATTAGAAGCGCAGAAATCTGCTATTCAACAAGAATCTGCAAGCAGTAATTTAGCTGATAATTCACCAAATCCTCAACACGATGAAAATAAACAACTTAATGCGGATGAAAGTAAATCAGATTCAAAAGATACTGAAGCATCACATATTAATTCAAATTCTACACCTTCAACAGACGAATACAATGCACAACAGCAGGCAATTAAAGAAGAGGTTGCTGAAGATGATGCTAAACATTCAGATAGTAACGCCTCTGATTCAAAACATACTGGTGCTAAAGTAGCAGCTGCTACAGGTGGAACAGTTGCTGCGGCTTCAGTTGCAAAAGCAGCGAGTGATAAAAAAGATGCAATGCATTCAGATGATAAAGTTGTAGAAGACACTAAAAAAGCCCAAACAACAAATGAAATCAACAGTAAGAATGACAAAGATGTACCTAACTTAGTTACTGAAGATGATAAAAAGCAAAATTCTAAAAAATCAGCAGCTGTAGCAACAGGTGCAATTACAGCATCTAGCCTTGCTTTAGCGGCAAAAAATAAAAATAATGCTTTATCAAAAGATAGCCAAGTAGCTAAAAAAACTGAGAACTTATTAAAACCTGAAGCAATCAAATTAGGTAAGAAAAAAGATGTACCTAACTTAGTTACATCTAGTGCTAGCACTGCTGGTGTTTCAAATGATAAAGTGAATAACACACCAGATAAAGAACAATCTGCGCAACCGGCACCAGCTGAAAGACGTGTAAAACAAACACACGAATCAGCAACATTCAACAATGGTATCATTACACATAATAAAGCAGGAGCTTCTGAAAACAATTCGACTGTAAATGAATCTAACAAAGAGCAAAATTCAGCTGAAGCAAAAAATAATGAACCTGTTTATAAAAAGAATAGACCACAATCAACAAAAGCTGAAAAAGCTGAAAGCAAAATCGAGAAAAGAACATTTAACGATTAATAATATTAAATAATTACTTCTGCCTGAGACAGGTCACTGTCTCAGGCTATTTTTATAAACAATAGATTCGCTAAATAATTTTAAAGATTTTGCTAAAAATATATCTTTATTCATATGTAAAAAGTAGGGTATTTGACAATTTCTATTTGAATATGACTGAAAATTCAGTTATTATTAAGTGTACCCGTTCCAAATATATTTTATATTCTGACTTGAACTTATATACGGTTCTTGTTAGAATGTTTTTTAACATTTATTTTATCGCTTTAAAGCGAAACAAAATATTTAAATTTTCATAGAGGTGAGTAAAAATGACGGACAGATTACAAGAACTGAGAGAAGAAATTGTTGGGATTAATGATGAAATACTTACGCTTTTATCTAAAAGAGGGAAGCTCGCACAACAAATAGGTCAGGAAAAACGTAAACAAGGTACAGTCGTTTATGACCCACAACGTGAAAAAGAAATGATTAATCAATTATTAGATAAAAATGAAGGCCCATTTAACGACAACGTGATAAAACAATTATTTAAAGAAATTTTTAAAGCCTCTACTGATTTACAAAAATCAGAAAACGAAAAGCATTTATATGTATCAAGAAAGTTAAAACCTGAAGATACAATCGTTCAATTTGATAATGGTGGTATCATTGGTGACGGTAACAAGTCATTCGTATTTGGACCATGTTCAGTTGAATCTCAGGAGCAAGTAGATAAAGTGGCTGCTGATTTACAGGCAAAAGGCGAGAAGTTCATTAGAGGTGGCGCATTCAAACCGAGAACATCACCATATGATTTCCAAGGACTTGGTGAAGAAGGATTAAAAATACTTAAAAATACAAAAGAGAAATACAACTTGAATGTTGTTAGTGAAATTGTAAATCCAGCTGACTTCGAAATCGCTGATCAATACTTAGATGTATTCCAAATCGGCGCACGTAACATGCAGAACTTTGAACTATTAAAAGAAGCTGGTCGTACAAACAAACCAGTCCTATTAAAACGAGGACTTTCAGCAACGATTGACGAATTTATTTTTGCTGCAGAGTACATCGCATCTCAAGGTAATGAAAATATCATCTTATGTGAACGCGGTATTCGAACTTACGAAAAAGCGACACGTAATACATTAGATATTTCAGCTGTTCCTATTTTAAAACAAGGCACGCATTTACCAGTATTTGTTGACGTCACGCATAGTACTGGACGTAAGGATATTATGTTGCCAACAGCAAAAGCTGGTTTAGCAGTAGGTGCTGATGGTATTATGGCCGAAGTACATCCTGATCCATCTGTAGCATTAAGTGATAGTGGTCAACAAATGGACCTAGATGAGTTCAATACATTCTACAATGAATTAAGACCACTTGCTGATATGTATAATAATAAACAATTAAAATAATAGATATTGAACTAAATCAACAATACATCTACTTAATTTAAAATTTTTCTATCCTTATCACATGTTCGAAATGCTTGTGATAAGGATATTTATTTTATAAATAAGTAACTTTACAAGAGCATTTTAAAGGTAAATTTGACATAACCATGACAACTAAGTCAAATTTATTTGATTACTTCACAAAATGTGATAAACTTTGAAAAGTCATGAAAACAGGATATAATAGTAAATAAAACGCTTACAAGGAGGAAAATATGACAGTCACTATATATGACGTTGCACGTGAAGCACGTGTTTCGATGGCAACTGTATCAAGAGTTGTAAATGGTAACCATAACGTTAAACCGCAAACCCGAGATAAAGTAAATGAAGTTATAAAGAAATTAAATTATCGTCCTAATGCCGTTGCAAGAGGGTTAGCTAGTAAACGCACGACAACTGTAGGCGTGATCATTCCTGACATATCAAACGTATACTATTCTCAACTTGCACGCGGTTTAGAAGACATCGCAACGATGTATAAATATCACACAATTATTTCTAATTCGGATAATGATCCACAAAAAGAAAAAGAGATTTTTAATAACTTATTAAGTAAACAAGTTGATGGCATCATCTTTTTAGGTGGTACGATTTCTGAAGAAATCAAAGAAATTATAAATAAATCTTCTGTACCTGTAGTCGTTTCTGGTACTAATGGAAAAGACGATGGTATTGCTTCAGTTAACATTGATTTTAAAGCGGCAGCCGAAAAAACTACGCAACACTTAATTGACAAAGGTGCTAAAACGTTTGCATTTGTTGGAGGAGAATACTCTAAGAAAGCTCAAGAAGAAGTACTCATGGGCTTAAAAAACGTTTTATCACAGCATCAATTAACATTAGATGATGATCATATATATAACGGTAATGAAACGTATAAAGATGGCATCAAAGCTTTTGAAGCTTTAAAGAAATATAAACCTGATGCAATTTTATCTATTAGTGATGAGCAAGCAATCGGACTCGTTTATGCAGCACATGATGTTGGGGTTGAAGTACCTGAATCATTACAAATTATTAGTTTTAATAATACGCGTTTAGTTGAGATGGTACGTCCACAGTTATCAAGTGTCATTCAACCATTGTATGATATAGGTGCGGTTGGAATGAGATTACTGACTAAATATATGAATGAAGAAGACATTGAAGAGCCTAATGTAATCTTGCCACATCGAGTTGAATACAGAGGTACAACAAAATAATTTGATATTCTAGATTTATCTTACTCATTTAGCAAGTAAAAGCGATGATTTCACTGTTTTATAAAATCATCGCTTTTTTATATACATTTATAAATTACTCAAACCAACTTTTTACTTGTAATGCATGCTTACGATTGGTTTGAGATATTTCGTCTTTTCTCGGAATCATTTGGTAGTTTGTCAATTCATCTTTCCAGACTGTTGGAAGGGGACATGTCGCATAACTTTGCCATTTATTTAACCATCGTTCAGGCAAATTCCGGTCTTGAGGTGGCTCATTAATCAATGCTAAAAATACATGACTCCATGCACGTGGTACAACTTCCCATATATTATAACCACCGCCTCCGAACATCATCACTTTACCTTCCGTATATTTGTCAGCTAATTCTTTAATCATATAAGGTATTTGATATAGTGCATCTAAAGTGCAATTCATATGTGTAAGTGGGTCTAAATAATGGATATCTGTACCATGCACACTGAGTATAATATCTGGCTTAAAGGTAGCAATTACTGGTTCAATCGTTGTTTTGAATGACTCAATAAACGATTGATCTTCAGTGTAAGGTTCTAGTGGCACATTCACTGTGTAGCCGTAGCCTGTTTCACTTCCCCGTTCTGTATAATGGCCCGAACCAGGAAATAGAAATTTACCTGTTTCATGAATGGAATAATTTAATATATGGTTGTTTGTATAAAAACTCCATTGTGTGCCATCTCCATGATGGGCATCTGTGTCGATACAAAGCACACGTTGATTGTAGTTCTGTTGTAAATAAGCTGCAGTAATTGCAACATCATTATAAATACAAAAGCCATTGGCACGACCTGGTAAACTGTGATGTAAACCGCCACCTAAATGACACCCATTTGTCAATTTACCTTCCATAATTAAATCAGCGAGATTAAGCGCGCCACCAACGATACGAGCTGAATGTCTGTGCATCATACGAAACTGAATGGTTTCTTCGCCATCTAAACCATATTTCTTCGCTTCTGATTCACTTAAAATACCATGAGAAGCATGACGTATTGCCTGTATATAATCATGTGTGTGAATTAAACCTATTTCTTTATCGGTAGCTATACGAGGTTGGATGATTTGTGTTTCCTTTAATGCACCTAACTCTAATAATAATTCGGTTGTTAATTTTAATCTCATTTGATTGAAGGGATGACTGTTATTAAAGCGATATTGTAAAATTGCGTTTGAATAAACATACCCCGTTGTTTGTTTTACGTTGTTCATGACATACCCACCTTTAAAAGAAAAATCGATTCATAAAACGAATATCATCAAATGATTGTAATTGATCGATTGTTATTCTTGAACCAATTCTGGCCATCAGACAATTTGCTGGATGACTTGTAATTTCAGGGTCATCTGTAGCAAATACTTCTAGGCCACCATAACCCATTAATTTTTGCATTAACTTTTTATATTGGTAAACATCTAATTGGGAATTCTTCAAATCCCAATGCCAATAATACTCAGTAGTTAATACGATATAATCTTCATATTCATCTGCTGCCAAACTAACCTTTATTAACTCACTACCAAGATGTAGGTGACGAAACGCTAAACTGACCTCTATGGCACCTAATTCAATTAAATAAGATAATTTACCAGTTGCCCATCGTTCTAGTGGATCGGGGTAATGATAAGTTACATAACCAATGATATGCTGCTCTTCACGCAATACGAAAATACGTCCTTCAGGTAATTCACTTATTTCTTTAAGTGCTTCAAATTGATCGTCAGGTGTACGAAATGCATCTAAACCTTCGTCGAATGTCATAGAAGATAACGATTCTATAGGGACTGGACCTTCAATTATGAACGTACCTTCATCCAAATGATAAGTTTCAGATTGATATGTTTTAATGTGTTCCATTGTTTCACTCCCATCACGCACGTTAAGGTATAAAATATTAATTAAATTATCTTTATTATAAGTGATAGTTCTAGAAAATCCTACAAAATGAGGCGTTTTATTTTGATTATTTTGAAAATTTAAAAATTATTCTGTATAATCAACTATAAGAAAGCGATTTTAAACAAGGGGGATTTAAAATGAAAGTAGAAGTTTATGAAGGGGAACAAGGAAATTTTAATCTTCAAGATTATGAAAAGGAATATCAAAACTTCGACTGGAAAGAAGTTGAGAAAGCATTCACGTGGTCAGAAACAGGAAAAGTTAATATGGCACATGAATGTATCGATCGTCATGTAGATGACGGTAAAGGCGATAAAGTCGCATTACACTATAAAGATGCGAAACGTCAAGAAAGCTATACTTATAAAGAAATGCAGTTAAATATTAATAAAGCTGCCAATGTGTTAAAGGATGAGGCAAATGTAGAGAAGAGCGATCGAGTATTTATCTTTATGCCTAGAACACCTGAGTTATACTTTGCATTTTTCGGGATTTTAAAGTTAGGTGCAATTGCAGGTCCTTTATTCGAAGCATTTATGGAGAAAGCTGTCGGTGATCGTTTAGATAATAGTGATGCTAAAGTAATCATTACAACGAATGCATTGTTACCTCGTATTCCTAAAGATAAATTGCCTAACCTTGAAACAATCGTCGTAGTTGATGACGAAGTTGATGATGAATACGTTGACTTTAATAAATCATTTGAACAGGCAAGCGAAGAATTTGAAACAGAATGGTTATCACTTGATGACGGTTTAATTTTACATTATACATCAGGTTCTACAGGTCAACCTAAAGGTGTGTTACATGCACAAAAAGCAATGTTATTACATTATATTTCTGGTAAATATGTATTAGATTTTAAAGAAGATGATGTTTATTGGTGTACGGCTGACCCAGGTTGGGTTACAGGTACATCTTACGGTATCTTCAGCCCATGGTTAAATGGAGTGACGAACTGTATTGCAGGTGGACGTTTCTCACCAGAGTTCTGGTATAACATGATTGAAGAATATAAAGTAACTATTTGGTATACAGCACCAACTGCTTTAAGAATGTTAATGAGTGCTGGTGATGATGTCGTTGAGAAATACGATTTATCATCATTAAAGAGTATCTTATCAGTAGGTGAACCGTTGAACCCAGAAGTTATAAAATGGTCTAAAGATGTCTACGGTAAACGTGTATTAGACACATGGTGGATGACTGAAACAGGTGGCCATATGATCGTTAACTACCCAGCAATGGATATCAAATTAGGCTCAATGGGTAAACCTCTACCTGGTGTGGAAGCAGCGATTGTTGATGATCAAGGAAATGAGCTACCTCCAAATCGCATGGGTAATTTAGCAATTAAAAAGGGTTGGCCATCAATGATGGTTTCTATTTGGAAGAATCCAGAGAAATATGATTCTTACTTTATTGGTGATTGGTATGTATCAGGAGATTCAGCTTATAAAGATGAAGATGGCTATTATTGGTTCCAAGGACGTGTCGATGATGTCATCATGACTGCTGGAGAACGTGTTGGCCCATTCGAAGTTGAGTCTAAATTAGTTGAGCACGAAGCTGTCGCAGAAGCGGGTGTGATTGGTAAACCAGATCCAATTAGAGGAGAAATCATTAAAGCCTTCGTAGCATTACGTTCTGGATATGAGCCTTCGGACGAACTTAAAGAAGATATTCGTAAATTTGTAAAAGAAGGTTTAGCGGCACATGCTGCACCACGCGAAATCGAATTTAAAGAAAAATTACCAAAAACACGTTCAGGTAAAATCATGCGTCGTGTACTTAAAGCTTGGGAACTTGATTTACCAGAAGGCGATTTAAGTACAATGGAAGATTAAAAAACTTTATAAATAGTATTAATTAATTCAAGAGTCCCTATTTAAGGGAAGCTATTTTATAACAATGAATAGGAGAGGAGTCTGAGGCAAAAATAGATGTCTCAGACTCTTTTTCAATTAGCCATTAGAAATCTGAATTGAAAATGCACTTAAATCAAGATTTTTTCAATCCTAGTCATCATGCCGAGATGGGACCACGAAATCTCTATTAGAAGATTCGATTTCTGTTTCACGTCACTAATTCAACACCGTGATGTCGCAAATGAAAGCGTTATCTAAATTGTCGACATTCAGATGTAAGTTAGATACTATTAAAGTGTAAGGACGTAATGAAATTTTTTACTATAAACTAAAAGGGGCTGAGGAATTTGGCACAATTATCGGATTTAGATATTGCGAATAAAGCAACGTTGCAACCAATTAGCGATATTGCAGAAAAGGCTGGAATCGACGCAAATGCATTAGAACAATATGGACATTATAAAGCTAAGATCGATATCAATCAGATTAAACGTCGTGAACAGAAAGGGAAAGTTGTACTCGTCACTGCAATGAGTCCAACTCCAGCAGGTGAAGGTAAATCAACAGTAACTGTAGGCTTATCAGATGCACTTAATCATTTAAAGCATAACGTAATGGTTGCATTACGCGAACCTGCATTAGGACCTACATTTGGTATCAAAGGTGGCGCAACTGGTGGTGGTTACGCACAAGTATTACCGATGGAAGATATCAATTTACATTTCAATGGTGATTTTCATGCAATAACAACTGCCAACAATGCGTTATCAGCTTTTATAGACAATCATATTCATCAGGGTAACCAACTTAATATAGATCAACGACGAATTGAATGGAAACGTGTCTTAGATATGAATGATCGTGCATTACGTAATGTGGTTGTCGGATTAGGTGGGCCAACACAAGGTGTGCCGAGAGAAGATGGGTTCAATATTACGGTAGCTTCTGAAATAATGGCAATACTTTGTTTAGCTCGTGGAATTAAAGACCTTAAAGAAAAGATAAGCAAAATTACAATTGGTTATACGACTGACAAAAAGCCTGTTACTGTAGCTGATTTAAAAGTTGAAGGCGCACTAGCGATGATTTTAAAAGATGCTATTAAACCGAATTTAGTTCAAACCATTGAGGGCACGCCTGCACTTGTTCACGGAGGTCCCTTTGCTAATATTGCACATGGATGTAATTCCATTTTAGCAACAGAAACAGCTAGAGATTTAGCAGATATTGTAGTTACAGAAGCAGGATTTGGTTCAGACTTAGGTGCGGAAAAGTTCATCAATATTAAAGCGCGTGAAGCAGGATTTGAACCATCAGCTGTAGTAGTCGTGGCTACAATTAGAGCAATTAAAATGCATGGCGGCGTTGCCAAAGATAATTTGAAAGAAGAAAATGTTGCAGCTTTAAATGACGGAATCGTAAATTTAGAGCGTCATGTAGATAATGTTAGAAAGTATGGACTTGAACCTGTTGTCGCATTAAATGCATTCGTCCATGATACGGACAAAGAAATTGAATTTGTTAAAAACTGGGCAAACACACATAACGTGAAACTTGCACTAACTGAAGTGTGGGAGAAAGGCGGGCAAGGGGGAGTTGAATTAGCAAATGAAGTGTTAGATGTAATTCAACAGCCTCAATCATTTAAACATTTATATGATTTACAAACGCCATTAGAAGAGAAAATAGAAACAATTGTCAAAACTATATATGGAGGAAGTAAAGTTACTTTTTCTAGTAAAGCAGAGAAACAATTGCAACAATTTAAGGCGAATGGGTGGAATCATTTTCCAATATGTATGGCAAAAACGCAATATTCCTTTACAGATGATGCCAACAAACTCGGTGCACCTGAAGATTTTGAAATTACGATTCGTGAATTAGAAGCTAAGACTGGCGCAGGATTTATTGTAGCATTAACGGGGTCAATTATGACAATGCCTGGTTTACCAAAAGAACCAGCTGCATTAAACATGGATGTGACTGATGATGGAAAAGCAGTAGGTTTATTTTAATGGAACATTATCAAGTGAAATAAATTTTTTACACATAAAAGGAGAGGCGTCCGAATATTAAAGACGCCTCTTTTGTTCATATTTAATTGAATGATTATTATTGTGTTACTAAATGTGTTTTAATGTTATATTTTTTTGCACGTTCATATGTTTTAGAGGAGATTTGTTTTTCCACTAACATACGTTTAAGAACGTAATGTTGTCGATCAATGCCAATTTGAAGCGCTTGATCTGATTTTAAAGAACCATCTTTGTTATAAGGCGTATAGTGATAGGGACTTTGTAGTAAGCCTACGATGTAAGCGGACTCAGCAACGTTTAAATTTTCTGCTGATTTACCGAACAAGCTAAATGAAACAGACGCAATACCACTAATATTTGCACCATGACTATCCAAACCAAATGGGACAATATTTAAATAAGTAAAGAGTATTTCTTTCTTACTGAGTAAATGTTCTGTACGCATTGCCAATACCAATTCATTGGCTTTACGGCTATAGGTGCGCTCTTTCGAAAGGACTTGGTTCTTAACGAGCTGTTGTGTGATAGTGCTGCCACCTGTAGCAGATTGTGAATTAAATAAATCTTCACTGATAGCTCGAAAAACTGCCTTTGGTAATACACCGTTATGGCGGAAAAACATACTGTCTTCAGAAGAAGTAAGTGCCTTAATAACATTGGGGCTGACTTCCTTAGGTCCTGTAATAAGTGTATTTGTAGAATTGTCATATTGAGGTAATATCGGTTTGTTGATTTTCATTTTAGTGTTGCCAGAAATGGTTAATAATTCCTTTTTTAGTTCTGCATCAGACATATTTGTGGAGGTTTTTGATAAACTATGAAAATATATCATTAAAGCTAATAATGTGATTCCACATATTAAACAAAAAATTAAAAATAGTCCTATACAGATGCGTTTAATCTTTTTATATATGCGTTCAAAATTTTGGAATGTTGTTTGGTCTGTTTGATGTTGAGGTTGATCAAAAATTTGTTTTTGCATTGTTACCTCCTTGATTTAACAAATATTATAACATATATTGTTTCATTGACTTTTAAAAAGGAGTTAATTATAATGAGTTACAAATCGATATCGTTATTTGGATATAGGACAAGTAGCATTTTGCCATTTCTTAAGAGAGTTAGTGGTTGCTGGAAACTAATGTAATGCTTAATGTGAATACACCTAGCTAATATTATCCAAACATTTTAGTTAATGAATGTATCATTAATAAAGTTGCTTTCTAGAGTATGGTGGTACCGTGCAATTGCGCCCTTACAATTCGTTGTAAGGGTTTTTTATTTTTTATAATGGTGAAATGTATGAGTAACGATATCCAATTTTCAATAATATAGAGCTAAATTACTAGGAGGTTAGGTTGATGACAAATGAACTCATTTCAGAATTACAATGGCGAGGTTTAATTTATCAACAAACGGATGAACAAGGTTTAGAAGATTTACTCAATAAAGAACAAGTGACTTTGTATTGTGGTGCTGATCCAACAGGAGATAGTTTACATATAGGGCACTTATTACCATTCTTAACATTACGTCGCTTCCAAGAACATGGCCATCGACCACTTGTATTAATAGGTGGCGGTACAGGAATGATAGGAGATCCTTCTGGTAAATCAGAAGAACGTACACTACAAACGGAAGAGCAAGTTCAACATAACGTTGAATCTCTTAGTAAACAAATGCACCAATTATTTGAATTTGATACAGATAAAGGTGCAACGTTAGTAAATAACAAAGATTGGTTAGGACAAATATCTTTAATTGATTTTCTAAGAGATTATGGTAAGCATGTCGGTGTGAACTATATGCTTGGTAAAGATTCTATTCAAACACGTTTAGAACATGGTATTTCATACACTGAATTTACGTATACCATCCTACAAGCGATTGATTTCGGTCATTTAAATCGAGAATACGACTGTAAAGTACAAGTTGGCGGATCTGATCAGTGGGGTAATATCACAAGCGGAATTGAATTAATGCGTCGTATGTATGGTCAAACTGAAGCTTTCGGTTTAACAATTCCATTAGTTGTAAAATCAGATGGTAAGAAATTTGGTAAAACTGAAGGCGGCGCAATTTGGTTAGACGCAGAAAAAACAAGCCCTTATGAATTTTATCAATTCTGGATTAATACTTCAGATGATGATGTAATTAAATTCTTGAAATACTTCACATTCTTAGAAAAAGATGAAATCGATAAATTAGAACAATCACTAGAAGAAGCACCACATTTACGTGAAGCACAAAAAGCATTAGCAGAAAATGTTACTCGATTTATTCACGGTCAATCAGCACTTGATGATGCTATTCGAATTTCACAAGCATTATTCTCAGGTGATTTACAATCTCTTTCTGCTCAAGAGTTAAAAGAAGGATTCAAAGATGTGCCACAAGTTGAATTAAGTCAAAATACGACAAACTTAGTTGAAGCAATTGTAGAAACTGGTATCTCTTCTTCTAAACGTCAGGCACGTGAAGATATTAATAACGGAGCAATTTATATTAATGGTCAACGTCAACAAGACCTCAAATATGAATTAAGCGATGAAGATAAGATTGAAAATGAATTTACGATTATCCGTCGCGGTAAGAAAAAATATTTCATGGTGAACTATAAATCATAATTCGATTAACAAAATATATAAAAGAGGATGGAAAATAAATTATTTTCCATCCTCTTTTTTGTTATTGAAATAAGCCTGAGCCATCACTTGATCCTTGGTCGGGTTGTTGCTGAGTAGAAGATTGACTTTCACTATCTTTTTGTTTAGATAATTTAACTTTAATATCTTTCGTTTTGTTTTTCCGTTCAACTGTGATTGTGATAGTATCTCCTGGTTTTTTGTTGTGATAAAGATATGATTTTAAATCAGTGTCTTCTTTGATTGATTTACCATCAACTTTAGTGATGATGTCGCCTTCTTTTAAGCCATTATCCTTTTCTACTTTAGCAACGTAGATGCCGTCGTTGCGTTTTGTTTTTAATTCGTCTTTATAAGATTCTGGAATTTCACTCAAGTTTAATAAACCAATTCCAATTGAAGGGCGCTCGATTTTACCATGTTTTGCAAGTTCCTTGATTGTTTCTTTAACTTCATTACTAGGAATGGCAAATCCAATTCCTTCAACTTGTTCATTTGCAATCTTCATTGAATTAATTCCGACTAAATTACCATTAACGTCTACTAAGGCACCTCCAGAATTACCTGGATTAATAGCAGCATCAGTCTGAAGTACATTCACCTTATTATTACCAGATGAAGTTTGACTATCTATCGTTCTTTCATTTGCTGAAATGATGCCGGAAGTGACAGAATTGGCAAATTCTAAACCTAGTGGATTACCCATTGCAAAAACACTATCTCCCGTTTTAACTTTAGAAGAATTTGCAAATTGGATTGATTTTGTACCTTTCGTGTTATCTATTTTCAAAACAGCCATATCGGTTTGAGCGTCTTTACCGATAAGTTTAGCATCGACCTGCTTAGAATTATGTAATTGAACTTTGATTTCACTCGCATCATCGATGACGTGATTATTCGTAACAATGTAAGCAGAGCCGTTACTTTTTTGATAAATAACACCTGAACCTACGCCAGCTTCTTCTGATTTAGAAGATTTCCCTTTTAATAAATCATCTAATCCTTCAGCTTTTTGCATATTGATGACGCCGACAATTGCAGGTGAAACGTCATTAATCATCTGATTGACAGAGTCATATTTATCACTTTTACCATCTAGTGTATTACCACCACTTTTGGTATTCGTCGTTTCTTGAACTTTACCAGCATCTTTGTTAGACATTGTTCGGTCAATGATCTTTCCAACGCCTAGAACGAGTAAAGCACCGATAATACCTGCAATAAGTGCAACGATAATCGTTTTTAACCAAGGAAAACGTGATTTGTTATGACGACTATAACGCTGATTTGATTGTTCTTGATGTTGATTCATCCCATTATTAAAATCTGACATGTTTTACCTCCCAACTCGTCTATAAGTATTATTATCTAAGTTTTTTCAAATGATTTCTAGTGTAAAAACTTCATACTTTAGACTGAAATATAATTGTACTTGTTCGGAACAATTCTAAATGATAAAATCAGTAGGTGATAAAAAGCAAATAAAGTAGGTGGGAAAATGTATAGTTTTATCAGTGGTTTATTAAAGTTAATCATCGTTAAGTTAAGTCGTTCATTAGAAGTACAAGGTAAGGAGAATATACCCCAATTACATAAGTATGTAGTGACATGTACTCATGAAAGCTATAACGAAGTAATCATGTTAGGTATGGCAATTCATCCAAATCAAATTCATTATATGGCGAAAAAAGAATTATTTAACCATAAATTGTTTGGTAAGTTTTTATTATCTCTTAATGCCTTTCCTGTGGATAGAGAAAATCCAGGGCCAAGTACTTTAAAGAAACCAGTTAAACTAATTAAAGAGAACAAAACGGTTGGAATCTTCCCTACAGGTCAACGTAAAAAATATAGTGAAGGGGCACCTTTAAAACGAGGAGCTGCTACAATTGCAATGCTTTCAGGTGCACCGATATTACCTGCTGCTTACGTAGGGCCAAGTAAAATTATAGGATTAATTACTGGGAAAGCAATTATTAAATTTGGTGAACCAATCGAAACAAAAAATCTACCAAAAGAAATGAAACGTAATGAAAAGCTTGAATATATTACGAAAACGTTAGAGAGTCGTACGAAAACGTTACAAGACGAGCTCTATGCTTATGTTGGTAAAAAATAACTATATTGTTAATTCATGAAATGTTAAAATATATTATTAAATAATATGTTAAAATAACATTGTACAATAACGATATATGTTCGACACCACGTGTACAAATATTGTACGTGGTGTTTTTTTAATGAAAAGGGGGATTTGTTTTGTTAAGTTTCTTACAACGATTAGGTCGATCGTTAATGTTACCAGTTGCGGTATTACCAGCTGCTGCGATAATTGCAGGAATTGGTAACGCACTTAAAGCGATGCATATATTACCTACAGTAGCAAACTTCTTCAGTACTGCGGGACAAACGATACTAGAACAATTAGGGATTTTATTCGCCATTGGTGTAGCGCTTGGGATGGCAAAGAAAAATGATGGTGCAGTTGCATTGGCTGCAACAGTCGGTTATTTCTTAATAACAGGTGTATTAAGTCCTGAAAAGTTGGCACCGCTATTAGGTGAAAAACAGTCTCACGTAGATGCTGCTTTCGAACAAATGAATAATGGTAATGTACTTATTGGGTTGTTTGTTGGGTTAATCGCAGCATTTACATATAATAAATTTGCAGAAACAGAATTACCTGCTGCTTTATCTTTCTTTAGTGGTAAACGTTTAGTGCCAATTATGACTGCTTTCTTTAGTATCTTCTTAACTGTCGCAATGTTATTTATTTGGCCTGCAATTTATTCAGTTATAGTTAACTTCGGTAAATGGATTATAGATTTAGGACCATTTGGGGCATTTCTATATGGATTCTCTAATAGATTATTAATACCAACTGGATTGCATCATGCATTGAATACAGTATTTTGGTTTGATTTAGCTGGTATAAATGATATTGCTAAATTCCAGTCGGGAGATGGTGCTGAAAAAGGTGTTACTGGACGTTACATGGCTGGTTTCTTCCCAGTGATGATGTTTGGAGTGCCTGCTGCCGCACTAGCTATGTACCGTGCTGCTGAATCTAAACAGAAAAAACGTGTCTACGGTTTGATGCTAGCAGGTTCAATTTCAGCATTCTTTGTAGGTGTCACAGAACCCATTGAATTTGCATTTATGTTCGTTGCACCTGAATTATTTGTTATCCATGCATTTTTAACAGGTGTATCAATGTTTATAGCAGCATTGTTTCATTGGACAGCAGGATTTTCATTTAGTGCAGGTCTCATAGACTTTGTGCTGTCTCTAGTTAACCCTGTTGCGAATAAACCTTATATGTTAATTGTACAAGGACTCGTTTTCTTCGTAATGTATTACTTTGTTTTCAGAGCTGCAATTAAATTCTTAAAATTAAATACACCAGGCCGAGGAAACAATTTATTACCTGACCCAACTTCAGAAGAAGCTTCAACGGGAGACAAAGATAGCCAATCTGACAATCGCACGTCTAATAAATATGCGAAGACAGCAAGTCAAATACTTGATGGGCTAGGTGGTAAAGATAACGTTAAGACATTAACAAACTGTGCCACACGATTACGTATGGAGTTAAATGACAATTCAATTGTCGATGATAGTAAAATTAAAGGCGCTGGTGCAGTAGGCGTCACTAAGAGTGGTAAACATAATACGCAAGTTATCGTTGGTACTCAAGTACAACAGGTTGCAGATGAGATAGAAAAATTAATAGACTAGCATGTATCAACGTGTTAGTTTCACCAGAAGCTGAGACAAAAATAGTTGTCTCAGCTTCTTTGTCAATTAATGAGACTACGAAATAACTTTCTGTCCAAATCCATATTTTTAACAATAAATATAGCTATAGATAGTTCCTTTTAAAATATAAATTAACACTTAACTTTGAAAGGAGCTTATTTATGTTTGAAAAGTGAGTGAAATCTAATTGCGCTTTATTATAGGACATAGTACGATTAATACATATCAGAATTTTCTGATTAAAGGAGAGGCGATAGTATGAAATCGGTATTATTTGATGTAGATGGTGTATTTTTAAGTGAAGAAAGATGTTTTGATGTTTCTGCTTTAACTGTGTATGAGCTACTAATGAGTAAATCATATATAGGACTTGATCCTTCGTTTGAGTTTGAAGGTCTGACAGATCAACAAATCAATGATATTAGAAATACTGTATTTTATCATGATGAGATACTTAAGAAATTAAAGTCATTAGGCTTAAATTCTAATTGGGATATGTTATTTATTGTAGGGGCATTTCATTTTATTGAATTATGTAAGACACTACCACCACAAATGAAGGAAAGTGTATTAGAAGCAGAGAAATTTAATGAACAGACTTTACAAACTGTAGGCGGACAATTAGATGATATTACGCTTAATTTTGAATTACCATTATCATTTTTAGAAGGTGTTAAATCTGGAAAAGATAATATATATAAAGCGTTAATTACATATGCGAGCGAAACTTTGCACACTAACCAGACAGAGATATTTGAATTGAAGAGCCCATTCTGGAAATTGACTCAAGAAATTTATCAAGAGTGGTATTTAGGAGTAGAGCTATTTAAACAGGTTGAACAAAAAGAAAACCGTTCTTTATTTAAAAAGGGCTATATATACGAGGAAGTGGTTTTACGACCTGTCGAAGAAATCAAGCAATTATTAGCTGATTTAAAAGCAGCAGGCTACCATATTGCGATAGCAACAGGGAGACCACGTACAGAAACAATCGTTCCGTTCGAAACGATAGGGATTAAATCTTACTTTGATGAGAAATATATTGTCACAGCCAGTGAAGTATTAATTGCTGAAGATAAATTTCCACATTTAAAACCGTTGGGCAAGCCTAATCCATTTAGTTATTTAGCTACATTATCTGGTAATGATGAAAATGAATACGAAAGTTATACTACAAATCAAGAACAACGTGTAACAAAGGATGAAGTATTTATTGTGGGTGATTCGCTAGCCGATTTATTAAGCGCGAAAAAGATTGGCGCAACTTTTATCGGACCATTAACTGGTTTAAAAGGTCAACAGGCACGTGAAGAGTTAGAAAGTTATGAAGCGGATTATATTGTAAATCATGTAGGGGAAATTCGTGATATATTACTCTAACGTTATAAATAACGTATTTTAGATATTAAAACCCCTCTAACAGATATTTTAACTAAATCTGTTAGAGGGGTATATTTTTGGTTTTTCAACATTTTTAAAATAATGGAAATATGGCGCGTACATTAACTTTTTGCATTTACTTATAGAACGGGTTGCGTTTGTTCTATGTCTTCTAATTCAACACTTCGAACTTGGTTGAAACCTTCAATTTGATATAAACTTTCAATTACTTCTTGCGTAGCAGGATTATCAATTGAAAGAATCATTAAAGCATTTCCGCCTTGTTTAGAACGGCCTAAATGCATTGAAGCGATATTGATATTATATTCACCTAAGATTTGACCAGTTCGACCAACGATACCTGGTTTATCAGTATGATTTACTACAAGCTGGTGTCTTTCAGGTTTGAAATCAACAGGATATTCGTTGATTCGCACAATACGCGTACCGTAACCATTTAAAACTGTTGCACCGATTTTAATTTGTGTATCTTGGTTTACGAGTGTTAATTCAACGTAATTACTGAATCCACGATGTTTTGAATTTTTTTCTATATTATAAGATACACCTTGTTCATTCAGTGAAACTAAAGCGTTGATAAGGTTCACGCGTTCTCCTAAATCTTGGCGTAACACACCAGAAACAAGCGTTCTTGTTAATAAACTTGTATCATCTAAAGCGATATCGCCTTCATATTTAATGTGTAATTCACGCGGAGCTTTTTCTAATAATTGAATACCAACTTCTCCAGTTAATTTACTTAATTCGATATATGGTTTTAATTCTTCATTGATGACATCATATGTCATTTTTGGAGCGTTAATTGCATTGAGTACATTTCCATTTTCAAATATATCAATAATTTCATTCGCCACTGAGATTGCGACTTTTTCTTGAGCCTCTACTGTTGATGCACCTAAATGAGGTGTGACAATAACTTTATCATTCTTAACGATAGGTGATTCTGTTGCAGGTTCATTTTCAAATACGTCAATTGCAGCTGCTTGTATTTTATCTTCATCTAAAGCTTTCACTAATGCCTCTTCATCGATAATACCACCACGTGCGACATTGATAATCTGTAACGTTGGCTTTGCGCGTTGGAAGAATGCTTCATTGACAATGCCTTTCGTTTTAGGCGTGAGTGGGGTATGCACAGTGACAAAATCAGATTGCTCTGCAATTTCTTCTACCGTAGCTAAAGTAATATTTAGTTCTTTAGCTTTATCTTCAGAAAGGTAAGGGTCAAAGGCTAGTATACGCATGCCGAAACTTTGCGCACGTCTCGCAACACCAATACCGATTCTTCCGGCACCTATTACACCTAAAGTTTTATTATATAACTCTGTACCTCTATACGCTTTTCGATCCCAGCGACCGTCCTTTAAAGATTGATGTGCTTGTGGAATATTACGCGCCATTGATAAAATCATAGCCATTGAATGTTCAGTTGCAGAAATGGTATTTCCGTCAGGCGCGTTAATTACAATGACACCGTGTTTTGTAGCAGCATCAATATCTATGTTATCTACACCAACACCTGCTCTTGCAATGACTTTTAAATTTGGCGCAGCTGCAATAACATCTTGAGTCACTTGTGTTTGACTACGTACGATAAGCCCTTCATAGTTAGCTATTTTTTCGATAAGTTGCTGTTCATCTAAATCGGTATGCGTATCTACTTCAAAATCATCGTGCTCAAAAAGACTTTTTAAACCTTCTGGTGAAATTGGATCAGAAACTAAAATTTTATACATAAGCTTTAATAACCTCCATATATTGAGTAATTGCTGTTCCGATATATGATTTCTGTCTAAAGTCAGAAACTAAAATTTCAAGTGCTGATACAACATGTAAGATATCAAATGGTGAAATTTGTCCCATGTGTCCGATACGTAATATTTCGCCTTTTAAATGTCCTTGACCACCAGCAATTGTAATATTGAAACGAGACTTGAGTTCACCTTTAAGATAATTGAGTTCTTCCTTTGATTGAGGTACAAAGGCAGTAACAGTAGGTGAAGCATACTCATCTTGTACGAGTAGCTCTAACTCTAAAGCTTTTAAAGCTTGTCTCAATGCATCTCTTATCGCATAATGTCTAGAAATAACATTTTCTAAACCTTCTCGTTCTATTAATTTCGCGTAAGCATTTACACCTCGAAAGAGTGAAACATTCGGTGTGAATGGTGTAGAATTCTTAGAAAGTGAGGTTAAATATTTATTTAAGTCTAAATAAAATCTTGGCGTCGTCACTTCGCTAAATCGTTCTTTTGCACGATCATTGTACGCCACGAAAGCAAGGCCAGGGGGTAACATGATTGCTTTTTGACTGCCTGATACGAGCACATCAATATCATCACGTTCAAGGTCGACGTCGACTGCACCGATACAACTTACTCCATCTACAATGAAATAGATAGAATCATCGAATTGTTTTAATGCATGGCCGAGTTCATTAACTGGATGTAATACAGCGGTAGAAGTCTCACAATATTGACTGAAGACTGCTGTAATAGAAGTGTTTAATGATTGTAGATAGTCCATAAATGCATCAACATCTACTGCTTGTCCCCATTCCACATCGTATATATGTACATTGTTGTAGTAGGTCTCTGCAATTTGTTTGAAACGATTACCAAATGCGCCAGAAACAATAATAACAATTTCGTCGTCTGGATTAGCGATATTTAACATACTTGCTTCTAAAGCGCTTGTTCCACTTGATGTTAGAATCATGACATTATTCTTTGTACCAAATGTTGGTTTAAGTGCTTGGAATGCTTCCTCTGCAATTGCTTCAAAGTCAGTTGACCGATGTCCTACCATTGGTTGTTGTGTTGCATGTAAAATTTCTTGAGCTACAGGAGTAGGACCAGGTGTTAATAACAAAGCGTTATAATAGTTCATTGAATAATCCCCCCAAATGAATAAGATTTAATAAGTTTAGCAAATTTTCTGATAATAAAAAAGTATTAAATTGTGAAAATAAAGAAAATTAGGAAAATTAAACCGAGATGTAAGGGCATACATCTTTAGTATATAGGACTTAGTGAAATATTTAAAAAATTATACAATTTTTGGTTCGATTTCGACGATCACATTGCCTTTTATAGAATTAGAAATCATACAATTGCTATCTGCAATTTTTAATAATTTATCAATTTTTTTAATAAGTTTTTGTTTTTGTGTATCATTTACAGTAATTTGTGGGTAATGAATGATAGAGTGCATTTTAAATTTGCCTTTTTCAAGCATAGCATTACCGACGCTTGATTGTTCAATATGAATATCTTTGAAACCTGAGCGTTCTAACACTGTTGCTAGTGAAATGATATAGCAAGAGGATGCTGCGGATACAAGTAATTCATCAGGGTTGGTTCCTATACCATTACCACCTAATCCGGATGGAATCGAGATTTGTTCATTTAGTACATCACCTGTTAAGTCACCGTGAGCATTTCGCCCATCTTGCCACTGTGTTTTTACTTTAAATTGATGTTTTACCATTATCGGCACCTCCGTAATATAGATAATAATTTAAGTTTAGATGATTATTTTAAATAAAGAAAGGGGAGATGTTTTTTCATGGTTGAAACGCATGGGAAAAATATAACTTTAGTTGCACATAGAGGTTTATCTCTAGAATACCCAGAAAATACTAAAGTTGCATATAAAGCAGCATTAAAAGAAAATATTGATATTTTAGAAATTGATATTCACCGCACTAAGGATGATTACTTTGTAGCCATACATGATGATACGATAAACCGTACTTCTAATGGTGAAGGTAAAATAAGAAAAGAAACGCTTGAAGAGTTAAAAAAATATGATATTGGTGCTTGGAAAGATATTAAATATTCAGCGTCAGTTATACAAACGCTTGATGAGGTCATTGAATTAATCAAGGATCATCCACAAAAGTTATTAATTGAATTAAAAGATCCAAGTAAATATCGAGGCATCGAAGAAGAAATTGTAGAATTTTTACATAATAGTGATTTATCTAACGATAGAATTATCGTTCAATCTTTTAATCATAAAACAATTAAAAAGATGTATAAGATTGGCGTTGAATTTGAATTAGGTGTATTGGTAAGTAAAAGAAATTATTGGTATAAATTACCGAGATTCAAAAAAATAAGCAAATTTGCTCATTATGTAAATCCAAATGCAGCACTCGTAAGAAAAAGATTTATTAAAAAAGCGCATGAGTATAATTTAAAGGTCATGCCCTATACTGTTAATGCCCCTAAAAAAGCAAAATCTTTAATCGATTTAGGGGTCGACGGTTTAATCTCAGACACACCAGATACATTACTCAATGAAGAAACATAATATACAAAAAACCACGCAGAAACAAATGCTTCTGCGTGGTTTATTATGGAATCGTAAATTCCTAAAGTTATTAACCAACTCAGCTTATCTTGAGTAGTACTCAACGATAAGTTGTTCGTTGATTTCAGCTGGTAATTCGCTACGTTCTGGAATGCGTACGAATTTACCTTTTAAGTTGTCAGCATCAAATTCTAAGTAATCAGGTACAAAGTTATTGATTTCAACTGATTCAGCAATGATATCTAATTTCATAGATTTTTCACGAACTGAAACTTCTTGACCAGGTTTTAATGTGTAAGATGGGATATCAACACGTTTACCATCAACTTCGATGTGACCGTGGTTAACGATTTGACGAGCTTGACGGCGTGTACGTGCTAAACCTAATGAATATACAACAGCGTCTAAACGAGCTGCTAATAATTGCATGAAGTTTTCACCGTGTACACCGTGTTGGTTACCAGCGATTTCGAATGTGTTACGGAATTGTCTTTCAGTCATTCCATATAAGTAACGTAATTTTTGTTTCTCACGTAATTGTAACGCATATTCTGATAATTTTTTACGTTGGTTTGGTCCATGTTGACCTGGAGCGTATGGACGTTTTTCTAATTCTTTACCTGTACCGCTTAGAGAGATACCTAAACGACGAGATTTCTTCCAATTTGAACCTCTGAATCGAGCCATAATAGGACTCCTCCTTTTTCTTTTTTGTTGTTATGAAAAAACAAAAAAGATGTTGTATGCTTAGTTGGATATGTTGTTTTATGTGTCCTCGCCTCATAGCTACGGTTACACGGCACGTCCGCGTTGGGAACAACATAGAGCCAATTAATATACAACTGCTATTTCGTTAATTCACACAAAGTTCATTGTACCACGATAAACAAAACTGTCAATAAGGTTTAGTGTTTTTCTTCAAATAAGTATGAACAGATTTTATTTGATGCGTTGTTCAATAATTTGTACAACTTTCTTTAATTTGGTTGCATCCGTTTCAGAAAATCGACCTTTAATCGGGGCATCAATATCAAGTACACCTATCACATCATTATCTTTATGTACAGGGATAACGAGCTCTGATTTACTATTAGCATCACATGCGATATGTCCTGGAAAAGCATGAACATCATCAATACATTGTGTCGTATCATCCTGGACTGCGGTACCACAAACGCCTTTACCAATAGGAATATGCATACATGCTGGATGTCCTTGGAACGGTCCTAAAATTAATTCATTCTCGTTGATTAAATAAAACCCGACCCAATTAATTTGAGGAAGTGTATCATTTAATAAAGCGGATATATTACTTAATATTGCAATTAAATTAGACTCATCTTCAATAAGACTTTCAACTTGTTTCTGCAAAAGATCATAGTTAGTTTGTTTCATTTCTGTCATATGGGTACCTCGCTTTTTACTTTTCATTTAGTATAAAGACTGTTTTAATAGTAATCAATCAAATGATTTTAAACTGAGAGATAATTTGTATTTCAAAATGTGTGACCACAATAAAATATTTGTAATTTTATCTTCAATTCACTCATTTTCTATTTTAATGGATGTGTTAATTACGTTATAATGGAAGGTGATAAAATAGGAGGAGAAAAAATATATGGTGTTGTATATAATTTTAGCAATTATTATCGTTATACTGATCGTAGTCGGTATATTATTTTATATGCGTTCGAGCAAAAGCAAAATGATTGAAAAAGCCGAATCGCGTAAAGAAGAGGTAAAGAAATTACCATTCGATGAAAGTTTGAATAAACTTTCAAAGCACAAATTAACAGGTGAAACTAAATCCACATATGAAGGATTAAAGAAATCATCAGAAGATAGTAAAAACAAATATCTTGTTCCAGTCGAAGAAAAGATTCATAATGCTGAAGATTTATTGTATAAATTTAAATTTTCTCAAGCCGAAAATGAAATCAACGAAGCCCATGAGTTTATGGATCAATACGAAGCAAATTATAATTCTATGACGAATGATGTTGAAAAAATTAATTCCGTACATAAAGAAAATGATCAACTTTATAATGATTGTAAAAATGATTATAGAGAAATGAAACGTGATGTATTGGCAAATAGACATCAATTTGGTGAAGCAGCAGAACCACTTGAACATGAAATTGAATCATTTGTTCCTGAAATGGAACAATATGAAGCCTATAAAGCAGAGGGTAACTATAATCAAGCGCATCAACATATCAAGACGTTACATGAAGATATGGATTTCTTAAAACGTGATATGGCTGAAATACCTGATTTAATCAGAGAAGCTCAAAAGGAATTACCAGGTCAATTTCAGGATTTAAAATATGGTTGTAGAGATTTGAAGGTTGAAGGTTACGACTTAGATCATGTTAAGGTTGATAGTAATTTACAAACGTTGAAGACGGAACTTAGTTTTGTAGAACCTATGATAAGTCGATTAGAACTTGACGAAGCCAATGAGAAGTTAGCAGCAATTAACGATAAATTAGATGAAATGTATGAGTTAATTGAAATTGAAGTAAAATCTAAAAACTCAGTGGAAGAATCTAAAGAAGTAATTACAGATGACTTATTTAAAGCGAAAGAAATGAACTATACACTCCGTACAGAAATAGAATATGTACGAGAAAATTACTACATCAACGAAAGTGATGTTCAAAACGTTAGATTATTTGAAAATGAAATTCAAAATTTAATCTCAGTTTATGATGAAATTTTAGGTGAGATGTCAAAATCAGCTGTTCGTTATAGCCAAGTTGGTGACAACCTTAAATATATTGAAGAGCATGTTGTTGTCATTAATGAAAAACAAGAAAAATTACAAAACCATCTCATCCAATTAAGAGAAGATGAGTCAGAAGCAGAAGACAACATTCTTCGCGTTCAAGCGAAAAAAGAAGAAGTTTATAGAAAGTTACTTGCTTCAAATTTACCAAGTGTGCCTGAACGTTTCGTTATTATGAAAAACGAAATTGATTATGAAGTACGTGAAATAAATGATAAGTTCAGTGTTCGACCTATTCACGTAAAGCAATTAAAGGATAAAGTTTCTAAAGTTGTGTTACAGATGAATAAATTCGAAGACGAAGCAACAGACGTATTAGTCAATGCAGTTTATGCAGAAAAACTTATCGAATATGGTAATAGATACCGTAAAGACAATACAAATGTTGATAAGAGTCTAAACGAAGCCGAACGACTCTTCAAAAACAATCGATATAAACGTTCAATTGAAATTTCTGAACAGGCGTTAGAAAGTGTCGAACCTGGTGTTACAAAACATATTGAACAACAAGTCATTAATTAATAAAAATATAGTTACGGTGAGTAATTTATACTGAAAAGCCAACCCAAAAGATAAATTTAATCTTTTGGGTTGGTTTTTTAATTTTCACGAATATATAAAGAACTGTTCTAGACGTAAGTTGAGGGAATTGGTAAGATGTTTTATGCGAGTTAAAAGTATATTCATTATAAGATTAAATTAAAAGCAATGATTATTATTGATAAAAAATGAATTGGAAATAACCATTTTCAATTTGCGATACAATATTTGATTTGAAGTGGCTTTTCAAACATGGTGATGAGGCGTATAATAATCAAATTGTAATTAATGAATAAGAGATAACAGCTATCGAAATAAAAGGAGTGAACAAAGTGATATACCTTGATAATGCCGCTACGACGAAACCTAATAAAGATGTTTTAGACACGTTTTTAAAAGTAAATGAGTCATTGTATTTTAATCCAAATAGTCCTCACCAAGCTGGACTCCAAGCAGAACAATTATTACAACAGACAAAATCACAAATAAAATCGTTATTTAACATAAAAAATGAATATGATATTTTGTTCACGAGTGGCGCTACAGAGTCCAATAATATCGCAATCAAAGGCATAGCTCGAAAGAAAAAAGATTCTGCAAATGAAATTATCACTTCGTTATTGGAACATCCATCTGTACTAGAAGTTGTCCGAGCACTAGAGGATGAAGGTTTCGTAATAAAATATGTGGACGTGACGTCTGAAGGTAAAATCAATTTAGACCATCTAGAAGAACTCATGTCAGACCGCGTAGCATTGGTGACATGTATGCATGTGAATAATATTATGGGACAAATTCAACCTATAAAAGAAGTTGCAAATATCGTACATCAATATCCGAAAGCACATTTACATGTAGATGCTGTTCAAGCTATTGGTAAAGTAGATTTAATATTCGAAGGTGTTGATACTTTAAGTTTAAGCGGTCATAAATTTAATGGTCTAAAAGGGCAAGGCGTGTTGTTTGTACGTAACGTTCATCAATTAGAAACCATAGTTCATGGCGGTGGCCAAGAATTTGGAGTTCGTAGTGGGACGGTTAATTTACCCATAGATATAGCAATCGTGAAAGCGATGAAACATGCAGTTACACATACAGAACAACTTTTTAAACAATTATTGCAATTTAATAACGATTTACGACAATTCTTAAATCAGTTTTCAGGCGTGAAAATTAATTCGCCTCAAGATGCCGCATCGCATATATTGAATGTCGGCTTTCCAGGTGTTAAAGGAGAAGTGCTCGTAAACGCGTTTTCAAAACGTGATGTGATGCTCTCGACGACGAGTGCTTGTTCATCAAAGAAAGCGAGCTTGAATGAAGTACTGCTATCAATGAATATCCCAGCCAAATGTATAGAGGGAAGTATTCGAATTTCAATGGGTGCAAATACTACAGAAACTGATATTAATCAATTTAAACAGAACTTTACAGAAGTCTATGAAGAAGTGAGGGAGTTGTTACAATGATTTACGATCATTTATTAGTAAGATACGGTGAACTAACGTTAAAGGGCGCAAATCGTAAGATGTTTGTTAACCAGTTACGTTCAAATACGAAACGTGCATTAATGCCTTTACAAGGATATAAAGTGAAAGCAAATAGAGATAGAATGTATATAGAATTAGAGCAAGATGCTGATATGGAAGAAATGTGTAACCGTCTTAAACAAGTATTCGGCATTTATTCTATCAGTCCCGTGTTAAAGATTGAAAAAGATATTGCCACAATTAAAGCACAAGCCATTGAATTTGCTCGTCAATATAAAGAAAATGATACTTTTAAAATAGATGTAAAACGTTCAGATAAGAACTTTGAATATGATACTTTTCAATTACAACGTGAAGTAGGCGGTGCTGTATTATCTGAAACTGACCATTTATCGGTAGATGTACATCATCCTGATCACGTAATTAAGATAGAAGTACGTCACGATGCAATTTACATTTATGATCGTGTCATTGAAGGTGCAGGTGGCTTACCAGTTGGCACAGGCGGTAAAACATTACTTATGTTATCTGGTGGAATAGATTCACCCGTAGCTGGAATGGAAGTAATGCGTAGAGGCGTAACTATTGAAGCAATCCACTTCCATAGTCCACCATTCACAAGTGAAAAAGCAAAAGATAAAGTTATTGAATTAACACGTATCTTATCTGAACACGTAGGTGAAATTAAATTATACATTGTCCCATTCACAGAACTACAAAAACAAATTCATAAAGTTGTTCATGAAAGGTATACGATGACATCTACGCGTCGTATGATGATGCGCGTTGCAGATAAAGTTGTACATCAAGTCGGTGCAAATGCAATTGTAAACGGTGAAAATTTAGGACAAGTAGCAAGTCAAACATTAAAAAGTATGTATGCTATCAATGCAGTAACTTCTACGCCAGTATTACGTCCGTTATTGACGTTAGATAAAGAAGAAATCGTTCATAAAGCAAAACAAATAGGAACTTTCGATGTGTCAATCCAACCATTTGAAGATTGTTGTACAATCTTTACACCTAAAAATCCTGTTACTGAACCAGATTATGATAAAGTGTTAAAATACGAAGAAGGTTTTGATTTTGAAGAAATGATTCAAAGTGCTGTAGATAATGTAGAAACTATAAATATAGATAAAAATTATGAAAGCAAAAAAGATAGTGAAACAAATTCATTAGCAAAAGATTTGTTTTGATTTTTAACTTTTATAAAAAGTATGGTATGATTCTGAATGTCTTTTATTTATATATAAAATGATCAAAAAGTTATAATAGTTAGGAGTTAGCACAGTGTTACAACCAGATATTTCAATTATTTTGATCATCGTAGGTTTAGGTTTTTTAGCGGCATTCATTGATTCAGTCGTAGGTGGGGGCGGACTCATCTCGATACCTGCATTACTCTCTGTCGGCATGGCACCCTCAGTGGCCCTTGGAACGAATAAATTAGCAAGTTCGTTCGGGTCATTAACAAGTGCTGTGCGTTTTACAAGAGCAAGAAAGGTAGATTTAAAGCTTGTAGGGAAACTATTTCCATTCGTATTCGTAGCAGCGATTGGTGGGGCTTGTTTAGCAATTATATTACCACCTGAACTGTTAAAACCATTAGTAATCGTCGTTTTAACCTTTGTATTGATTTATACTTTAGTTAAGAAAGATTGGGGCAGTGTCCGTTCTGTAAAGAAATTCACTATAGGTAAAGCAATCGTCTTCGTCCTATTGATGAGTGGTATTGGCTTTTATGATGGATTTCTAGGTGGCGGCACTGGTTCATTTATGTTATTTGGACTACTGATGTTTGGTTTTGACTTTTTAAGTGCTGCAGGAAATACCAAAGTGCTTAACTTCGCTTCAAATGTAGGTGGATTAGTGCTATTTATGTTTCTAAATGAAGTAGATTATTTTTATGGAATAATCATGGCGCTTAGTATGATCGTTGGATCATATGCTGGTACAATGTTTGCACTGAAAAAAGGTGTAGGTTATGTTAAAATTTTATTCATAATTGTAACCGCTATCTTAATCGTTAAAAATACCTACGATTACATTATGACATTAATTTAAAATATTTTACGTCTGGATTATAAAGTACTCAGACCGGTATTCATGGCAATTTCTATTGAAATAATATAGAAATTGCCTTTTATTTTTATTAAATCATTCGGGATATAAGTAAAATGCACAATGATTATCAAGCTGATTTAAGTTTTTCTACATATGAAAATAATAGTTAACTGAGGTGTACATATATATAATTCTTATGTTTAAATTAATAGTGAAATAAAATATTGTATATAGGAGTATGTGTAATGTCGAAAAAGAGAATAATTGCAATTATTATAGCAGTCGTTATCGTATTAGGTGGCATATTCATGAGCACTATTTCTACGATTGTTACGAGCATGTTTAGTGATTCTGGTGCGACGTCTGACATGAACCCGTTCCCAGAAACGGTCGAAAAAGACGGAAATTCAAATAAACGTATTGCGCATTTAACATTGAATGGTGAAATTACAGAAGGAACAGGCGCTGATGCGTTTGGTGGAAGTACGGGTTATAACCACGAAGCGTTTCTAAAGCAACTCGATGTCGTTAAAAGAGATGACACAGTTAAAGGTGTGTTATTAACCGTAAATTCTCCAGGTGGAGGTACATATCCAAGTGATGAAATTTATAAAAAAATTAAGGACATAAAGAAAAAAGGTAAAAAAGTCTACGTACATATGGGCACAATGGCCGCTTCTGGAGGTTATTATATTTCAGCACCTGCTAATAAGATATATGCAGGGCCACAATCAATGACAGGTTCAATTGGTGTTATTATGTCTAACTTAGATTACTCTGAATTACAACATAGACTTGGTGTAAAAGAAAACGTAATTAAATCTGGGGCTCATAAAGATATAATGAGTAGTTCACGTAAAATGTCTAAAGAAGAACGTAATATATTACAATCTGTTTTAGATGATAGTTACAATCGATTTGTGAATATCGTGGCAGAAGGTCGAGATATGCCGAAGAAAAAAGTTAAAAAATTAGCAGATGGCCGTATATATAGTGCCCAACAAGCAGAAGATAACGGTTTAATTGATAAGATTAGTTACGAAGATAAAACCATTAAAGATTTGAGAAAAGATATACATGCAAAAGATGCAGAAGTTTTCCAATATGATCAAGAAGGTGGTTTCTTCCCTGGTCTATTCCAAACTAAAGCAACAATCACACAATTCAAAAATGATCTTCACGGTTTAAAATCAATTATTAACAATGATTCTAATGCCAAACCGATGTATTTGTATGAAGGGTAGGTGTTACGATGAGCGATAATAACAATAATGCTTATAAGAATAGTTATAATAAACAGTTTGATATACATCCGACTAATGAGTATGACCAACAAGGAGAATCGAACAGTGATCGTGACGCACAACATACAAAGCATTCGTCACAACAAGATGCACAAACACAAACCAATCAAAGTGAAACATCTGATTTGTATCACCAAGAAGTAGCGAAAGCGATTTATGCGGGATTTGGAATAAGATTCTTTAGTTTCATCATAGATTTGTTAGTATTATTTGGAGTTGGCGCTTTCGTATTAAGTCCAATATATGCCTTCACGCATATCGATGAAGCAAAGTTATGGATTGATTACTTTAGTATAGGCCATTTAATAGACGCATTATTATTTTATTTATATTTTGTCTTAATGACTAAATATTTCAAACAAACAATAGGTAAGATGATATTTAATATTAGAGTCGAACGCATTGATAGAAAGACTTTAAAATGGTCCGACGTGTTATTTAGAGAGTGGATTGGTCGAATTATTTGTGGTGTGTTTGCTTGTCTACCGTATTTAGTAGTTATTTTTACTCCACAACACAGAGGTATACATGATTACTTTGCAGATACAGTCGTTATTAAAAATAAATTAGAAAAGTTATTTTACGAGAAAAAATAACAAAATGTACAAGCAAGATCTTTTCATTTATAGATGTTGTATCGTTATAATGATGTTAGTCAACATAATTTAAGGAGGCATACACAATGACACAAATTACATTTAAACAGGAGCCAGTTACTTTATTAGGTTCACCAGTGAAAGTAGGAGACACAGCTCCTGATTTTACCGTTTTAGCTAATGATTTAAGCGAGGTAAATTTATCTAAATATGATGGGAAGAAAAAATTAATTAGCGTAGTCCCATCAATCGATACAGGTGTATGTGACCAACAAACACGTAAATTTAATCAAGAAGCTTCACAAGAAGATGGTGTTGTCTTAACAATTTCTGTAGACTTACCATTTGCACAAAAAAGATGGTGTGCTTCAAATGGTCTAGATAACGTTATTACATTGAGCGATCATAAAGATTTATCATTCGGTAAAAGCTACGGCGTAATTATGGAAGAATTGCGATTTTTAGCACGTTCAGTATTTGTATTAGATGAAAATAATAAACTTGTGTATACTGAAGTCGTGCCAGAAGGTACAGATTTCCCAGACTTTGAAGCAGCATTAAATGCTTATAAAAATATTTAAATATAATTTTGAATTGCCGTGAATTTTATATATTGTAGATTAGTCACGCATTCTTATTATAAAAAGATAGAAATATTGACATAATAAAGTAAACTGTCCATAATAGTTGAGTCATACAAGGTTGAGATTTGCATTACTTGAGTTGTTTTAAGTGAGATACTTTATAAATATTTTGAAACAACGATGTATTTGCAATGCCTTTATTTCAAACAATTTATGGACAGTTTTTTTAGAAAGGACTATTCAATGACACAAGAAGAAACAGTATTGGAAAGATTATTCCAGACATTAGACGACAAAACAAAATCATTAAACAAAGAAAATGGTCAAAGTTTAATTGAAAATTTAGGTTTAGCTATGGAAGATGTCTATACTAATCAAAGAGATTTGTTAGAGCAAGCTACGTTACAAGATCGTAGAAAGGCATTTCAATTCACTTATTTAAGTTTATTACAACAAGAAGATATTCAAGCAAATCATCAAATTACACCGGATTCAATTGGTTTAATTTTAGGATTTTTAGCACAACGCTTTTTAAAAAATAAAGATGAAATGCATGTAGCTGATATTGCGAGTGGTGCAGGTCATTTAAGTGCCTCTATTCATGAAGTAATGATGGAAAGTACATTAATGCACCATCTCGTTGAAGTTGATCCAGTATTATCAAGAGTAAGCGTTCATTTGGCTAATTTCTTAGAGATACCGTTCGATGTTTACCCCCAAGATGCAATTATGCCATTACCGTTTGAAGAAGCAGATGTTGTGGTAGGAGATTTACCAATAGGGTATTATCCTATTGATGAACGTAGCCAACAAATGACTTTAGGTTTTAAAGAAGGACACAGTTATTCTCATCATCTCTTAATCGAACAAGCTGTGGCTGCATTGAGACCTTCAGGTTTTGCATTTCTAATTGTACCAACACATATCTTTGAAGGTGACAAAGTGAAACAGCTTCAAAATTTCATTGCAACAGAGACAGAAATGCAAGCATTTTTAAACTTACCTAAAACATTGTTTAAAAATGAAAAAGCTAGAAAATCGATCTTAATATTACAGAAGAAAGAAACTAATGTAACACGCCCTGTAGAGGTGCTTTTAGCAAACATTCCAGATTTTAAAAACCCACAACAGTTCCAAGCATTTTTACAGGATTTAAATAGTTGGATGGAACAAAACCATTCAGAATTATAAACTGTAATATCCTTGAATTTGATCTGTATTAATGGTTAAATAGAAATGAATACTACAACACATAAATTGGGGGCATTACGCATATGTCAAAGTTAATCTTGGCCATAAACGCTGGTAGTTCTTCATTGAAATTTCAACTTATAGAAATGCCAGAAGAAAAGGTAATCACTAAAGGACTTATTGAACGCATTGGATTAAAGGATTCGGTGTTCACTGTTCAAGTTGATGGAGAAAAATTCACGAAAGTTGAAGATATTTCTAATCACATAGATGCAGTAAATATTATGTTAGAAAGCTTTAAAGAGCACGGTATAATTGATGATATTAATGACATCGATGGTACAGGACACCGTGTCGTTCATGGTGGGGAACTGTTCCCAACATCAGTTTACGTAGATGATGAAGTTGAGAAGAAGATCGAATCATTGAGTGAACTAGCGCCATTACACAACCCAGCAAATTTAATGGGTATTAGAGCTTTCCGTAAATTATTACCTGAGATTCCACATGTAGCTGTATTTGATACATCATTCCATCAAACAATGCCAGAAAAATCATACTTGTATAGTTTACCATACCAATATTATAAAGATTACGGTATTCGCAAGTACGGTTTCCATGGTACAAGCCATAAATATGTGTCACGCCGTGCAGCGGATATTTTAAATAAACCAATCGAAGAGTTGAGAATCATCTCTTGTCACATTGGTAATGGTGCATCTATAGCTGCAATTGAAGGTGGCGAATCAGTAGATACTTCTATGGGATTCACACCATTAGCAGGCGTTACAATGGGGACACGTTCAGGTAATATTGACCCAGCATTAATTCCATTTATTATGGAAAAAACTGGCAAAAGTGCAGAAGAAGTATTAAATACTTTAAACAAAGAATCAGGTTTATTAGGTATTTCAGGTACTTCTAGTGACTTAAGAGACATTATCGAGGATGCGAATGAAGGTAAAGATAGAGCCCAACTTGCTTTAGATGTATTTGCATCTAGAATTCATAAATATATTGGTTCTTATGCAACACGTATGCATGGTGTAGATGTTATCGTCTTCACAGCAGGAGTTGGAGAAAATTCTGATCCAGTAAGAGCGAAAGTTTTAGAAGGGTTAGAATTTATGGGTGTGTACTGGGATGCTAAGAAAAATGAACATATTCATGGAGAAGAAGGCTTTATTAATTACCCACATTCACCGGTCAAGGTTCTCGTAATTCCTACCAATGAAGAAGTAATGATAGCACGTGACGTAGTGAAATACGGAAACGTAGAATAATTATATTATTCCATACTAATAAATAAATCGTATTGTTCTAATATCCTAATAATGGAGTATAGAAACAATACGATTTTTTTATACGGAAAAAGGTGAGGCAATAGCTCAATAGAGCTATTGCCTCACCAAATAAATGTGTAGTAGTCTGACAGCTTTAAATATGATTATTTAGATTCTGGTTGTACCTCATATGCTAAGAATTGTGTTTGTTGTTCTTTATTGAAATTATCATCAGCTACTAGAACGATACTGTCATGTCCGTTTGGTAATTTTTTACCGAAAGTAATTCCTTCAACGTTATCGATTTTTTTGAAGTTATCATCGTTTAAGTTAAGTAGGCATTCTTTCTTAACTGGTTGAACATTTTGTCCTTTAAGTGATGCCATATTTTTCACGTCAGTCCCTTGGTTTACATCTATTTTGTAAACGCGAATATAATTGTGGAACACGCCATCAGCTGATTGAACTGAAGCACGTTCTAATGTTAAGAATTGATGATCGTTAATCGCTAGCATTTCTGTAACACCATTAAGTGCGAATTTACCTTTACCAGGTGTTGCAGGAATTGGATCAAGTGGGTAAGCAACTTCTGATAATACGTTACCTTGACGATCGTATTGAGTAATACGTGATAATGCTCCTTTTTCTGGTGTAGGTTCTTCATCATCTTGTTTTAATGGTCCTTCTAACGCTGTCCAAATCGTTTTACCATCAGCTGAGAATGTACTACCTTCAATAGCTTGGTTATTTCTAAATCCTTTTTGTTCTTTATCATCCATTTTTACAGTATCTTTTACTGGGATATCTGATTTATATTGACCGTTTAATGAAGCCTTTCTTATGAAAGGATTAATACCTAATGTACGGTCGCCTTCACTTGTATATAAAATTTCGTTATTGTTTAAAGGATCGAAACGGATAGATTCTGGATCCACGACTGTATCATCTGATTTGCTGTCATATTTATCTTTACTTACGTAATTTTTACCATTTGGTTGTTTTAAAGTTTCAACATCTTTGAAGTTAACTTTTTTAAAGCCATTTTGATTGTAGTTTAGTTTAAGTCCATAAAATCTTGCTGGATTATATTCTGAACGGTCGTCACTAATAGCTAACCATTTGTTATTTTTAGGGTTGTATGTAATACCTGATAATCCACCAACTTTTGTACCTTTATAAGTTGTGTTTTGAGGTAATGATTGTGAACCTAAAAATTTTAATGAACCAACTGTTCTTGTATCTTGAGATTGTTGGTGTTGAGAACCGTTAGATTGTGCCGGTGCGTTCATTCCAGAAGCAAATGCAACACTACCTGTACCTAATACACCTAAAGTACCAACAGTTGCGATTGAAGTTAAAATAACTTTATTGAATTTTTTCATATTTAAATTCGACTCCTTTCAAAATTTCCACTACATATCAAGCATATAGATAAATTATGAATGATATATAAAGCAATAATAATTTTTTTGTAAAAATGTACGTATTTATATGGAAATCGAACGCTTCAATGAAAACATTCATATACAAAGGCCAAACTCAAAGATTAAACGTTGAAGGTATAGTGGGGTATCTTTAAATATTTTTTGAAAATTGTTCCTGAAACAATACTTAAATATTTCAGGTACTGGTAAATAATCGATAACTATTATTTTATCTAATAAATAGAAAAGGCAATTTCCATATGAATAAAATAGAAATTACCTTTTCAACAGTCGGAGCACGATAAATCTCAGACATTAATGATTTGATTGTTATAGAAATTGATATGCTTACCTTTGAGATTTAAATGGTTCATTATTGCTCTTTGTATTGTGATTTTAAATGTTCTGTTGCAACTTGTGGTTGGAAATCTTCTGGGAGTTCTTCAGTACGAACAACGAGCACATCGCAAGGTGAGTGACGTACGATTGCTTCTGATACTGAACCTACAATAAAACGTTCAACAGCATTGAGTCCAGAAGTACCACACATAATTAAATCTGCACCAACTTCGTTAGCAAGTTTCTTAGGAATGATGGCTTTCGGTGAACCGAATTCTAATCGCGTTTCAACGTTTGTTACGCCAGCATTTGTCGCAACTTCTTTATAACCACTAAGTAAATCTTCTGAGAAATTTTTAGATTTCTCGGTAAATTGTGCGTCGTAAACTTCATATGATGAATACGTTCTTGAATCGATGACATTTACAACAGTTAATTTAGCGTCGTTACGATTTGCAACATCAACCGCTTTGTTGAATGCCCATTCCGCTTCATGTGATCCATCTACGGCAATTAGTATATTTTTATAAGTTCTCATCACAATTACCCCCTCGTTTTCTTTACTTTATTATACCACAATTTACAGAAAATTAACACAACTTAAAAGAGTTGTAAAAATGCCCGTTTATTTTGATTGCGCTTTCACTTTATAAACGTTAATATAGTCCTTGGAGGTGGATGGAATGATTATAGGTATTCCTAAGGAGATAAAAAATAACGAAAACAGAGTAGGGCTATCACCAAGTGGTGTACACGCCCTTGTTGAACAAGGTCATACATTACTTGTTGAGACTTCAGCTGGTTTAGGTTCTTATTTCGAAGATGAGGACTATACACAAGCAGGGGCAAAGATTGTTTCTAAGAGTGAAGAAGCATGGGATGTAGATATGGTTATTAAAGTTAAGGAACCATTAGAAGAAGAATTCGAATTCTTCAAAGAAGGTTTAATCTTATTCACTTATTTACACCTAGCTAATGAAGAGAAATTAACTCAAGCTTTACTAGACAAAAAAGTTGTTGGTATCGCATATGAAACAGTTCAATTAGCTGACAAGTCATTACCATTATTAACACCAATGAGTGAAGTTGCAGGTCGTATGTCTGCACAAATTGGTGCTGAATTCTTACAAAAATATAAAGGCGGTATGGGAATCTTACTTGGTGGAATTCCAGGTGTTGCTAAAGGCCGCGTTACGATTATCGGTGGAGGTCAAGCAGGTACAAATGCAGCTAAAATCGCACTTGGTTTAGGTGCAGATGTAACAATCCTTGACGTAAACCCTAAACGTTTACAAGAATTAGAAGATTTATTTGATGGTCGCGTTCATACAATTATGTCAAATCCATTAAACATTGAACAATGTGTTGAAAACAGTGACTTAGTAATCGGTGCAGTATTAATCCCAGGAGCTAAAGCACCAAACTTAGTAACTGAAGACATGGTTAAGAAAATGAAAGACGGTGCTGTAATCGTAGATATCGCTATCGACCAAGGTGGTATTTTCGAAACAACAGACCATATTACAACACATGATGACCCAACTTATAAGAAACATGGTGTCGTTCATTATGCTGTTGCTAATATGCCTGGTGCAGTTCCACGTACTTCAACAATCGGTTTAAATAATGCTACTTTACCATATGCATTACAAATCGCTAAAAAAGGCTACAAGAAAGCATTACAAGACAATCATGCACTTTCATTAGGTTTAAACACTTACAAAGGTGAATTAACAAATAAAGGTGTAGCAGATGCTTTTGATAGAGACTACGTTGAAATTGAAGACGCATTAAATAAATAATTCTAATTAATATAGATCTAGATATAATCTAATTACAATTAAGGAGTAACGCATAATTTTCAGTAGGTGACATCAAGTCTTAAAGACTTGTCTAAAACCCAGGTTGCTAGTTGTGTAGTATTAAGTTCATATTACTGATAATGTTGCTTCTTATATCGATATAATTTGGGAGTGGGACAGAAATCGAATTTTCTAATAGAGATTTCGTAGTCCCACCCCGGCAAGGGTGACTAGGATTGAAAAAAGCTTGTTCTAAGCGCATTTTCAATTCAGACATCTACTGCCAAATTGATAACGAGTCTGAGACACCTATTTTTGTCTCAGACTCGTTTTTTATTTTATTCAAATGTGAAATTCAGTTATACAATTTTCGTTCCGTGTACTTCTTGAAATGGAAATGCGTCAACTAGTTTATGAACATTATCTTTTGTCAAACCACCGCCAGGCATAATTTCTATTTTACCCGAAGAGTGCGTTACAAGTTTGCCTAGATGGTTTAAATTATCAAATATATTTGTGCCTTTTGGGCCACCATGCGTTAATAATCTAGTGAAACCTAATTCAATTAAATGGTTTAAAGCTTTCATTTGACGTCTTTCATGTACTTCATCAAATGCCATGTGGCAAACTGTTGGTATTGGGTGGGCAAGTTGTTTTAAAGTTTTCATTTGCCATATATTTAGATCACCTTCTTCGTTTAGACAACCGAAGACGAAGTAATCCACATCAATTTCTTTTAATGCTTTCATGTCTCGCTGCATAATTTCAATGTCATATAATTGGTATATAAAGTCACCACCTCGTGGGCGAATCATCACAGCAAGTTCTACATTATTCATCTTACAAATTTCAGAAGCAATTTGCGTCATACCAAAGCTAGGTGTTGTACCGCCAACCGCTAAGTTATCACATAGTTCAATTCGGTCTGCACCATTTGCAATTGCATCTTCTAATTGTTGAATCGTTTCTACTACAGCTTCTCTAATCATTTTTTATACTCCGTTAAAGATATTGCGCCATCATCAGTAACTAAAATATCATCTTCTATACGGACACCAGCAATGTTCGGCGCATAAATTCCTGGTTCTATTGTAATCACCATGCCTGCTTCAAATGAGTTATCGTTATTTCCAGATACATCTTGATATTCATGTTCTTCAAGTCCTAATCCATGTCCAAGACGGTGGGTGAAGTACTCACCATAACCAGCTTCGGCGATAATGTTTCTAGCAAGTTTGTCAATATCACTTATTTTAACACCTGGTTTAATCGCAGCGATTGCTTTTTCTTCAGCTTCTAATACGATATTGTAAATATTTTTAGCTTCATCTGATGGATTGCCAAATGGAATTGTTCTCGTGATGTCACTACAATAGTGTTCATAGACGACACCTAAATCAAATAATACGAATTCATCTTGCTGTAATTTACGGTCACCTGGTATTCCGTGAGGTGATGCTGCATGATCACCAAAGAGCACCATCGTGTCAAAACTCATTTCATTTACACCATATGCTTTAATTTCATTTTCAATATAGTTTACGACCTGTCGTTCTGTGACACCTTCTTTTAAGTAAGACACGCCAAACTCTATACACTTATCAGCAAGGGCGCACGCTTTTTTAATTTTATCTATTTCTTCATCACTTTTGATGTTTCGTAATTCGCGTAATGTTTGATCAATATCAGCGAAACTATTTACTTCAAAAGTCTCTTTCAATTCACGTTGACGTGCAACGGTTAAGTGGTATGCTTCGATTAACATTTTGTCAAAAGTTGAGTCTAATTTTGACAATGGATTTTCACTATCTAAATAACCAATAACCTTACCTTCGAATGGGGAATTTTGTACTTCTCCCATTTCCATTTTTGGACATATGAGAATTTGCTCTCCATCATCTTTGATTAATAAAGCGAACAAACGCTCATGAGGTTCGCTATGGTAACCTGTTAAATAAAAAATATTAAGTGGTGTTGTAATCCAAGCTGCTTGAGCCTGTTCTTCTTTTAAAATTGACTGGATTTGCTTTAACTTCATATTTATCATCTCCACTTCATCTATTAAGTTTAATTTTAAGTGAGTTATTAATAAATTTCAAAATTTAAATACATTCGTATAAATAAATGCTTCATCTTATTGCGTGTTATAAAACGGCTTCTACGTGGTATAGTAGAAATAAATAGTTGAACAGGGGGAAATATAATGAAACTTTCATTTCATGGTCAATCAACAATCTATTTTGAAGCAAACGATAAAAAGGTAATAGTTGATCCATTTATTAGTAGCAACGAATTATCAGACTTAGATGTAGAAAATTTAGAAGTGGACTATATTATTTTAACGCATGGTCACGCTGATCATTTTGGTGATACAGTTGAGCTTGCGAATAAAAACAATGCTACAGTGATTGGTTCAGCAGAGTTAGCTGATTATTTAACTACAAATAAAAATGTTGAAAATGTAAGACCTATGAATATTGGTGGGAAAGCAGAATTTGAATTTGGTTCTGTGAAATATGTACAAGCATTCCATAGTTCAAGCTTAACAAATGATGAAGGTATCCCAGTCTATTTAGGTATGCCAATGGGTATTGTTTTAGAAGTAGAAGGTAAAACAATTTATCATACAGGCGATACAGGATTATTCAGCGATATGAAATTGATTGCTGACCGTCATCCAGTTGACGTTTGTTTCATTCCAATCGGAGATAACTTTACAATGGGTATTGATGATGCAAGTTACGCAATCAATGAATTTATTAAACCTAATATCACAGTGCCAGTACACTATGATACGTTTGAATTAATTGAACAAGACCCTAAGCAATTCGAATCAGCTGTTAAAGAAGGGGAAGTTCAAATTCTAAAACCAGGTGAACAAGTTAAATTTTAATTGATTTTACAATTTAACTTACAATATAAAAAAGGCCAGTCAGCTTACTATAGTTGACTGGTCTTACTTATTGGTGGAAAATTCAAAAGTTATTTAACGATAAGTACAGGTATTTTAGCTCTTTTTGCTACTTTATGGCTCACGCTACCTAAAACAATTTTCTTTTGTTCTTCTGCTTTACGGTTACTTAATACAACGATTTCATATTCACCGCTATTGGCGTGTTTGATTAATAACTCTTTTGCATTACCGCGTTCGATACGTTCATTATACTGTATCCCGTAAGATTTTAATTTATCGCGTGTTTTTGCTAAACCTTCTCTACGTTTTTCGATGAGTTCATCGATATGAATGCCTGACTTTACCGAAGATTGTGCATCTTGTTCATTGATGGCATTTAAAATAGTAACAGTTGAACCTTCGCCCACTAGTTTTGAAATTTGTTCTAGTGCTTTATCATTTTTTAAAGTTGTATCTACGCCAAGTAAAATATGTTTATACATAACAACCCCTCCTTAATATTTATTTAATAATATCGTTTCTTAAAAATCAATGAAATAATTATGAACTATATTTAATTGAAACAGCATAGCATTTAAATAATATATTGTGAGACAATACATGTTTGAAATAGTGTTAATTAACTAAGCCATACACAAACTTCGCAATTTTAAAATTAAGAAGTTATAATATGATCAAATGGTTTGATAAATGGGGTTTGAATAATGACGAAACATGAACAGATATTATCACATATTGAATCGCTCTCGATAGGCCAAAAAATTTCAGTTAGAAAGATTGCAAAAGATTTAAATGTTTCTGAAGGTACGGCCTATAGAGCAATCAAAGATGCAGACAAAATAGGGTTAGTTGCAACAATAGATCGTGTAGGTACTGTAAGAATTGAAAAGAAGAGTAGAGAGGAAATAGAACAGTTAACATATAATGAAATTGTAAAAATCGTAGAAGGTGAAGTACTCGGCGGTAAAAATGGCCTCACAAAAACATTAAACAAATTTGCGATTGGCGCTATGGAACTTAATGATGTAGTTAAATACCTCAGTTCAAACACCTTATTAATTGTTGGTAACCGTGAAGACGTACAACTTGCGGCACTTAAGAAAGGGAGTGCAGTACTTATTACCGGAGGCTTTTCAACTACACAAGAAATTATTAAATATGCCAATGAGCATGATTTACCAGTGTTATCTTCTCAATACGACACATATTTAGTTGCTAATTTGATAAATAAAGCCATGTACAATCAGAAAATAAGAAAAGAAATTCTTTTAGTTGAAGATATCGTAAAACCAGTAAATGATAATTCAATTATTTTTGACGATATGACTTTATTTGATTATAAAGAGAAGGCAGATATGACTGGGCATTCAAGATTTCCTGTTGTAGATAAATCTAGACATTTAGTAGGCATCGTGACAAGTAAGGAAATAATAAAAATGCATGAAGATGATAAGATTGTTCATTTTATGACAAGAAATCCACTCAAAGCTCAATTGAATACAACTGTAGCAAGCTGTGCACATATGATGATTTGGGAAGGTATTGAGTTATTACCTGTTATTGATGTGAGCAAGAAACTCATCGGGGTAATTACAAGAAAAGATGTGTTAACTGCGATGCAATTAATAGGTCGACAACCTCAAGTAGGCGAGAAGATTAACGATCAGGTCGCTAAATATATGACGATCACTAATGATAATATTAAAGTTCAAGTAACGCCATTATTAACGAGTCAATATGGCACTTTAAGTAAAGGTGTGTTTGTAGCATTAATCGAAGAATCGATTCGCTATGAAATACGTAAATTGAAAAAGTTAGAAGTAATGATAGAAAGCTTAAATATCATTTACATTAAGGCAGTGCAAATTGAATCAGAAATAGAAATACATTATGATATGTTAGATGTGGGCAGAAATTTTGCTAAGATGGAAGTGACAATGACCAATGAAAGTCAAAACGTTGCCAAGGCATTAATAATTTGTCAATTAATAAACTAATATACTTTACACGAAAAGGGCGATACATATGGTAGAACAATTTAATGAAATTATGGAAATAATTGAAAGTTATGATGTTGTGATTATACATAGACATGTGAGACCTGATCCAGATGCTTTGGGATCACAACTAGGTCTTAAACGTTATTTACAATTAAAGTTTCCCCAAAAAAAGATTTATGTAGTAGGTGAAAGAGAAACTTCATTAGACTTTATGGGTGAAATAGATGAAATTACAGATGATCTATACAAAGATGCACTTGTTATTGTGTGTGATACAGCAAATGCACCACGAATTAGTGATCAAAGGTTTAATGAAGGTCAAAGGTTAATTAAGATTGATCACCACCCAGCCGTTGATCAATACGGAGAGGTCAATTATGTGAATGTAGAAGCATCTTCTACAAGTGAAATTATCTTTGATTTCATTGCACATTTTAATGATTTATCAATCATTGACGAGAATGTTGCACGATTGCTTTACCTAGGTATTGTTGGTGATACAGGACGATTCTTGTTTAACAACACGACACCACATACGTTGCAAGTTGCAAGCCAATTAATAGAATATCCATTTAATCCAAATGAGGCATTAAATCATTTAGGTGAAAAGGATCCAAAACTATTGCCATTCCAAGGCTATGTATTACAGAACTTTGATTTAAATGATAAAGGATTTTGTAAAATAACGATTTCACAAGATGTTTTAGAGGAATATAACATTGCAGCGAATGAGGCGTCGTTATTTGTAAATGCAATTGCTGATATCAAAGGCTTAAAAATTTGGGTCTTTGCAGTTGATGAAGGGTCTGAAATCCGCTGTCGCATCCGTTCTAAAAATATTGTAATTAATGATGTTGCTAGTGACTTTGGTGGTGGAGGCCATCCTAATGCTTCCGGAGTATCAGTTAGTAGTTGGGAACGTTTTAACCTATTAGCTGAAGCGTTAAATAATAAGTTGTAATCTAATAAGAGGTGTTTCTCATGTCAGTGCATTTGAATATTCACACAGCATACGATCTATTACATTCTAGCCTGAAAATCAAAGAAGTTGTGTCAAAAGCAGCACGACAAGGTTATACATCTTTAGCTATTACAGATACAAATGTATTATATGGTTATATTGAATTTTACGATGCATGTATCGAAGCTAATATTCACCCAATATTTGGTATGACTATTTATGTCACAGATGGGTTATATGATATTGAAACGGTCGTTCTCGCTAAGAATAATAATGGTTTGAAAAATTTATATCAACTTTCTTCAGCGCTTAAGTTGAAGGATAAGCGTGAAACGCCAATAGAATGGTTGAAAAAGTACGTGAAAGATCTCGTAGTTATCTTTAAAAATGCATCAGAGGAACACCAAACAATTATTAAACAATTTGATGAAATAGAGCACATATACGTAAATCATACGAGTCAAAGTGAGATAAAACGTCCTAAAGTTTGGGCTCAAAATGCTTATTATCTAAATCCTGAAGATGCAGATACAATTTATGCGTTAGCAGCTATTAGAGATAATAGTAAGTTAGATCTTGTGAATGAACATGGTTCTAGAGAAGAGCATTTTTATAATCAAGAGGAGTTACAACATTTAGAAGTCAATGACGCTATATGGCAACAAACATTAGAAATTGAAAACATTTGCCGTGCTGAAATGACATTTAATCAAACGCTACTACCTAAATATCAAACTCCTAATCAACAATCTTCTAAACAATATTTATGGAAATTATTAGAACAAGCTCTAAATAACCTTAATCTTTCACCCCAACAGTATGACACTTACTATGAAAGATTATCACATGAATATGATGTCATTACGGGTATGGGATTCGAGGATTATTTCTTAATTGTAAGTGATTTAATACACTTTGCGAAAACGAATAGTATTATGGTCGGTCCAGGTCGTGGTTCATCAGCAGGCGCACTAGTGAGTTATTTATTAAATATAACGACGATTGATCCGATAAAATATAATTTATTATTTGAACGTTTTTTAAATCCGCAACGTGTCACAATGCCAGATATTGATATTGACTTTGAAGATACAAAAAGAGATCAAGTCATTCAATACGTACAAGAAAAATATGGTACGCACCATGTAGCTGGTATAGTTACTTTCGGACATTTACTTGCTAGAGCCGTAGCGAGAGATATTGGTCGAGTAGTAGGATTTGATGATGTCACATTGAATGAAATATCTAAATTAATTCCTCATAAATTAGGTATTACTTTAGATGAAGCTTATCAACAAGAAGACTTCAAACAATTTGTACACCGTAATCATAGACATGAACGTTGGTTTGAAATTTGTAAGAAGTTAGAAGGATTACCAAGACACACTTCTACACATGCTGCAGGGATTATTATTAATGATCATCCTCTTTACCAATATGCGCCATTAACACAAGGTGACGGCGGGATTTTAACACAATGGACGATGACCGAAGCAGAACGTATCGGATTATTGAAGATAGATTTTTTAGGTTTAAGAAATTTATCTATTATTCATCAAGTCATCGATCAAGTTGCTCGCGAGAAAGACATTCATATAGATATAGAATCTATTCCATTCGATGATAAAAAGGTGTTCCAATTATTATCAAGAGGCGATACAACAGGGATATTCCAGTTAGAATCAGATGGCATTCGCAACGTGTTAAAACGGCTGAAACCAGAACATTTTGAGGATATTATAGCTGTGACTTCATTGTATCGTCCAGGTCCAATGGAAGAGATTCCGACGTATATTGCTAGAAGACATAACCCTTCAGAGGTTCAGTATTTGCATGAAGATTTAGAACCAATTTTGAAAAATACTTACGGTGTAATAATATATCAAGAACAAATCATGCAAATTGCTAGTAAATTCGCTAATTTCAATTACGGAGAAGCGGACATATTACGTCGAGCAATGAGTAAGAAAAATAGAACTGTATTAGAAAGTGAACGTCAACACTTTGTTCAAGGTGCCTTAGCAAATGGCTATAGCGAACATTTAAGTGGTCAGATATTCGATTTAATATTGAAGTTTGCTGACTATGGTTTTGCTAGAGCACATGCCGTTAGTTATTCAAAAATAGCTTATATTATGTGTTACTTAAAGGTTTACTTTCCAAATTATTTTTACGCACAAATACTTAGCAATAATATAGGTAATGAGAAAAAAACGGTGCAATTAATGGAAGAAGCAAAGCAACAAGGATTAAATGTGTTACCACCTAACGTTAATGAGAGTCATTGGTTTTATAAAGCAACTTCTAAAGGTATTTATCTTTCACTTGGTGCGATTAAAGGTGTTGGATACCAAAGTGTTAAAATTATCGTAGATGAGCGTAAGAAAAATGGGCCGTATGATGATTTTATAGATTTTACCAGACGCCTTTCCAAACGCGTTAAATCTCGCAAGTTGTTAGAGGCACTTATATTGGTAGGTGCATTTGATACTTTAGGTAAGAATAGGGCGACGTTATTACAGACGATTGATCAAGTATTAGATGATGTAAGTCAAGTTGAACAAGATAGCTTTATTATTGAAAGGTTAACGCCAAAAACCTCATATGAAGAAAAGGAAGAGCTACCTGATAAGACACTAAGTGCGTATGAGAAGGAATATCTTGGTTTTTATGTTACGACGCACCCTGTGGAGAAATTTTTCGAACAAAAACAATACTTGGGTATTTTTAAATTAAATAATGCCAAAGATAACCAACCGATTATGGCTCAAGTTGATAGTGTGCGAAAGATAAGAACGAAAAATGGTCAAAATATGGCGTTTATACAGTTAAACGATGGATTACAAAATTTAGATGGCGTCGTATTTCCTCAGAGCTTTAAAAATTATGAACTATTACTTCAAAATGAAGAAACGTATATCGTGAGGGGGAAATTCGAAACGAGAAATAATAAGCCACAACTCATCGTAAACCAAATAGAAACAAGTGATGACTTTGAATCTCATAAAATAAACTCTGCACGAAGTATTGTCATTCGTAATGTAGAAGACTTAACTGTTTTAGAAAATATGCTCTCTCATTCTAAGGGGGAATCACATATACCAGTTCAAGTGTTACAAGGTGAACGACAAACAGTTAAAACAATTGGATTTGTAAATAAAGATCTCGAAATCATTCAAGCACTAATAGACAAAGTCACGCCTTGGAACATTAGGATTATATAACTTTAACGGCCATATGAATTGTGTTATAGTAAACTGATGGTTAATGTTTAATTCTCCATCAGTTTATATTTTTTAAGAAAATAATTTGAATAGTATCTGATTCACATATGTGTTTTTATTACAACTATTAACGAGTTGAAGTGAATTTAAGCGCTGTAAACGTTATCATTTGTATTCTGTGTTAGAGTGTAATAAAAATATATATGTACAGTATTATTATAATTTCTATTTTGAATGTAAAGGGGTAGATTTCATGTCATTGAGAGACGAAGCTTTAGAAATGCATAGACGCAATAAAGGGAAACTTGCAGTATCACCTAAAGTTAAAGTAACGAACAAAGAAGAATTAAGTCTAGCTTATTCACCAGGTGTAGCAGAACCTTGTAAAGAAATTCATGAAAATCCTAGAAAAGTATTCGAATATACAATGAAAAGTAATACAGTTGCTGTAGTAACAGATGGGACTGCTGTTTTAGGATTAGGTAATATTGGGGCAGAAGCGAGTATTCCGGTTATGGAAGGTAAATCTGTATTATTTAAAAGCTTCTCAGGTGTAGATAGTGTACCAATTGCTTTAAATACGACAGACACTGATGAAATTGTCAATACAGTTAAATTACTTGAGCCAAACTATGGCGGTATTAACCTAGAAGATATTTCAGCCCCACGTTGTTTTGAAATCGAAGAGCGACTAAAAAAAGAAACGAAAATTCCTGTATTCCACGATGACCAACACGGAACTGCAATCGTGACTGTAGCAGGTATGATTAATGCACTACGTATCGTTGATAAAGATTTATCTGATATTAAAGTAGTACTTAACGGTGCTGGGGCAGCAGGTATTGCTATAGTTAAATTATTATACTCTTACGGGGTCCGCGATATGATATGTGTGATTCAAAAGGCGCTATTTACGAGGGTCGTTCATTTGGTATGAATGATACGAAATCATATGTTGCGAAATGGACAAACAGAGATAAACAAGAAGGTAATTTAAGTGATATTATCGCTGATGCGGACGTATTTATCGGCGTTTCTGTAGCGGACTTATTATCAAAAGAAATGGTAGAATCCATGGCTAATGATCCAATTATCTTTGCAATGGCGAATCCAAACCCTGAAATTCACCCTGATACAGCTAAAGAAGCAGGTGCAAAAGTTATCGGTACAGGACGTTCTGATTTCCCTAACCAAATTAATAACGTACTTGCGTTCCCAGGCATCTTTAGAGGAGCTTTAGATGTTGAAGCTACTCACATAAACGAAGAAATGAAACAAGCAGCAGTTGAAGCAATCGCAGACTTGATTAAACCAGAAGAATTAAACCCTGATTATTGTATACCAGGTCCATTCGATAAACGTGTTGCGCCATCAGTAGCTAGAGAAGTTGCTAAGGCTGCGATGGAATCAGGTGTAGCACGCGTAGATGTAGATCCAGAAGAAATTTATAACAAGACGATGAAATTAACTGAGATAGACAACGGCTAATCAGTTTTATAAAATATTAAGTTGAGGCACCAATTAATATGATATGTTAATCGTATCTATTAATTGGGTTTGCCTTTTTTAAATTAAGAAAGCAATGGTTATTTTGTGGAGGTTTACTAATGTTTAAAGATTTTTTCAATAGAAGTAGTAAAAAGAAAAAGTATGTAACAGTATCGGATTCTAATCAAAGTGATGTACCAGCAGGAATAATGACGAAATGCCCCAAATGTAAAAAAATAATGTATACAAAAGAATTAGCTGAAAATCTAAACGTTTGTTTTAATTGTGATCATCATATTTCATTAACAGCATATGATCGAATTGATGCGATTTCTGATGAAGGTACATTTGTAGAGTTTGATAAAGGCATGACTTCTGCAAACCCATTAGACTTTCCAAGCTATGAGGAAAAGATTCAGAAAGACCAGGGTAAAACTGATTTAAAAGAGGCAGTTGTTACAGGTACAGCTAAATTAGATGGCATTGAATATGGTGTGGCCGTAATGGATGCACGTTTCAGAATGGGGAGCATGGGCTCTGTCGTAGGTGAAAAAATTTGTCGCATCATCGAACATTGTACAGAACACCGATTACCATTTATCCTATTCTCTGCAAGTGGTGGTGCCAGAATGCAAGAAGGAATCATCTCTTTAATGCAAATGGGTAAAACAAGTGTTTCACTTAAAAAACACGCAGATGCAGGTTTACTTTATATTTCATACATTACGAACCCTACAACTGGTGGTGTTTCAGCAAGTTTCGCTTCAGTTGGAGATATCAATATTAGTGAACCGAAAGCGTTAATTGGTTTTGCTGGTCGACGCGTTATAGAACAAACTATAAATGAAAAGTTACCAGATGATTTCCAAACATCAGAATTTCTTTTAGAACACGGTCAGCTTGACATGGTTGTCCACCGTAAAGAAATGAAAGAAACACTAGCGAGTATTTTAAATATGCATCAAGAGGTGAAAACAAATGCTTGATTTTGAAAAGCCCCTATTCGAAATAAAAAATAAAATTGAATCCTTAAAAGAATCGCAAGAAAAAAATGATGTAGATTTACAAGAAGAAATAGATATGTTGGAAGCCTCGTTAGATAGAGAAACGAAGAAAGTATATACAAACTTAAAGCCATGGGATCGTGTACAATTAGCACGTTTACCAGAAAGGCCAACAACATTGGATTATATTTCTTATATTTTTGATGATTTCCTACAGTTGCATGGTGATCGTAATTTCCGTGATGACCCAGCTATGGTTGGTGGTATAGGATACCTTAATAACACGCCTGTAACTGTTATCGGTCAACAAAGAGGTAAAGATACTAAGGATAATATTTATCGAAACTTCGGGATGGCGCATCCAGAAGGTTATCGTAAGGCGTTACGTTTAATGAAACAAGCTGAAAAGTTTAATCGTCCTATCTTTACTTTCATCGATACGAAAGGTGCGTACCCAGGGAAAGCCGCCGAAGAACGTGGCCAAAGTGAATCTATAGCTAAGAACTTAGTCGAAATGGCTTCGCTAACAGTACCAGTCATCTCAATTGTTATTGGTGAAGGTGGTAGTGGTGGTGCTTTAGGTTTAGGTATCACTAATCGCGTACTGATGCTTGAAAATAGTACATATTCTGTAATTTCTCCTGAAGGTGCTTCTGCATTACTGTGGAAAGATAGTAATTTAGCTAAGATTGCCGCAGAAACGATGAAAATCACTGCACCTGATTTATATGATTTAAATATTGCAGATGAAGTTATAAATGAACCGCTTGGTGGAGCGCATCACGATGTAGAAACACAAGCCCAATCAATTAAATCAACTTTTGAAAAACACCTAAAAGAATTAAACACTTTATCTAAAGATCAGTTGATAGAAGATAGATATAATAAATTCAGACAAATTGGTGACTATATAGAAGAATCATAATATTTGAGATAACCCCCTATGCACTTATGTGCATAGGGGGTGTGTTTCTATTTAAGATGATGACCATTTAGTATAAATTGGTTTACTTCATTTTGTAAAAAAGGTTCGATCTGTTCGTCGTGTAAACTGTTTAGATTTATTAAATAAAAGGTAAATGATAAGTGTGAAGTTAAAAGATTTCACTTCCTAATAAGCAACCGCTTACTTTGTGAAAATCGTGTGAAAACTTGTTGTTAAAACGTTTTAATATATTTAAATAATCTATATTGATGGCACCACATAATAAATTATGGTATTTTTATTATAAGAAAATATGTAAGAAAGGTATGTCGTCATGAAAAAAATAGCAGTCTTGACTAGTGGTGGAGATTCACCAGGAATGAATGCGGCTGTAAGAGCTGTGACGCGTAAAGCGATTTACAATAACATTGAAGTTTATGGTGTATACCAAGGCTATCAAGGGTTATTGAATGACAATATTGAAAAGTTAGAACTCGGTTCTGTTGGTGATACGATACAACGTGGCGGTACTTTTTTATATTCCGCGAGATGTCCTGAATTTAAAGATGCGGATGTGCGTAAAAAGGGTATCGAAAACCTTCGTAAACGCGATATCGAAGGTCTTGTCGTAATTGGTGGAGACGGTAGTTATCGTGGGGCACAACGTATCAGTGAGGAATGTAAAGAAATTCAAACGATTGGTGTTCCAGGCACAATCGATAACGACATTAACGGTTCTGACTTTACAATTGGATTTGATACAGCTTTAAATACTATCATTGATAGTGTCGACAAGATTCGTGACACAGCCTCAAGTCATGCTCGTACATTTATTATTGAAGTGATGGGGCGTGATTGTGGTGATTTAGCTCTTTGGGCAGGACTTTCTGTTGGTGCAGAAACAATTATCTTACCTGAAGTAAATGTAGATATTAAAGACGTTGCTGAAAAAATCGACAACGGTATCAAACGTGGTAAGAAACATTCAATCGTTATGGTAGCCGAAGGTTGCATGTCTGGAGAAGCATGTGCGAAAGAATTATCAAAATATATTAACATCGATACGCGTGTTTCTGTATTAGGACATATACAACGTGGTGGTAGCCCAAGTGGTGCTGATCGAGTATTAGCCTCACGTTTAGGTGGCCATGCTGTTGAATTATTACTATCAGGAAAAACAGCTGTAGGTGTAGGCATAATGAATAACGAATTAACAGACACACCTTTCGATGAGATTTTTAATGCTAAAAATCAAAAATTCGAACATTCAATTTATAATTTAGCAAAAGAATTATCTATTTAATCATACTGGGAGGCATTAATAATGAGAAAGACTAAAATTGTTTGTACTATAGGACCAGCTTCAGAATCAGAAGAAATGTTAGAAAAGTTAATGAAAGCAGGCATGAACGTTGCAAGATTAAACTTTTCACATGGTGATCATGCTGAGCATAAAGCGAGAATCGATTCAATTCGAAAAGTAGCTGATAAGTTAGGTAAGACAGTAGCTATCTTATTAGATACTAAAGGTCCAGAAATTCGTACGCATAACATGAAAGACGGTGCTATTGAACTTGAAAAGGGCACTGAAGTTATCGTGAGTATGACTGAAGTAGAAGGTACACCAGAAAAATTCTCAGTAACATATGACAATCTTATTAATGATGTAGATGAAGGCTCATATATTTTATTAGATGACGGTTTAATTGAATTACAAGTTAAGCAAATTAATAAAGATAAAGGCGAAGTACTATGTGATGTATTAAATAGTGGTGAGCTTAAAAATAAAAAAGGCGTTAACTTACCAGGTGTTAAAGTAAGTTTACCAGGTATTACTGATAAGGATGCTGAAGATATCAAGTTCGGTATTAGTGAAAACATCGACTTTATCGCAGCAAGCTTTGTACGCCGTCCAAGTGATGTATTAGATATTCGTAAATTATTAGAAGAACAAAATAATAAAAATATCAGTATTATTCCAAAAATTGAAAACCAAGAAGGTATTGATAACATTGAAGATATCTTAGAAGTCGCTGATGGCTTAATGGTTGCTCGTGGTGACATGGGTGTAGAAATTCCTCCAGAATCAGTGCCAATGGTTCAAAAAGACCTAATTAGACAATGTAACAAATTAGGTAAACCAGTTATCACTGCTACGCAAATGTTAGACTCAATGCAACGTAACCCACGTGCAACACGTGCTGAAGCAAGTGACGTAGCGAACGCTATTTACGACGGTACAGATGCAGTTATGCTTTCAGGTGAAACAGCTGCCGGTCAATATCCAGAAGAAGCCGTTAAAACTATGAGTAACATTGCCATCTCAGCAGAAGGCGCACAAGATTATAAGAAATTATTATCTGATCGCACGAACTTAGTAGAAACTTCTTTAGTTAATGCAATCGGTGTTTCAGTTGCTCATACTGCATTAAACTTAAATGTAAAAGCTATCGTAGCAGCTACTGAAAGTGGTTCTACAGCGCGTACAATTTCAAAATATCGTCCACATTCTGACATCATTGCAGTTACACCAAGCCATGAAACTGCACGTCAATGTGAATTAGTGTGGGGGATCCATCCAGTAGTTAAAGAAGGACGTAAGACAACTGACGCATTATTAAACAATGCAGTTGCGACAGCAGTTGAAACTGAAAAAGTTCAAAACGGTGATTTAATCATTATTACAGCAGGTGTTCCTACTGGTGAAAAAGGAACTACAAACATGATGAAACTTCACTTAGTAGGTGATGAAATTGCTAAAGGCCAAGGTATTGGTAGAAATTCTGTAGTAGGTACAACAATGGTTGTTGATAAAGCGAGTGAACTTGAAGGTAAAGATTTATCCGAAACAGTTATCGTGACTTCTTCAGTCGACGAATCATTCGTACCTTATATTGAAAAAGCAGTAGGGCTAATTACTGAAGAAAATGGCATCACTTCACCAAGCGCAATTATTGGATTAGAAAATGGTATTCCAACAGTTGTGGGCGTTGAAAATGTAGCAAATGTTGTTAAAAACAATTCACTTGTTACTGTTGATGCAAATCATGGTAAGATATTTGAAGGTTACGCAAACGTACTTTAATCATAAGTTTAGAGAAGAAACTATATATTAAACGAATAAATTAAATTGATATCGATGATTTCTAGAGTTGGAGTTCTAGGAATCATCGATTTTTTATAGTAATAAGTATTAGATATGTGTTGATGATGACGATAAATATTTTTGTATTTATATCAAAAGCTAATGCATTAGATTAAAAAAACGCATTTACAAACACAAGTATTTAACGAGTGTCTGTAAATGCGCTAACTAGATATTATTATTTTTTGTCTTCTTTCAGTGCCATTTTTTTATATCGTATATACATTAGGATTAAAATGATAAACCAAATAGGTGTTAAGTAAATTGCGATTCTTGTTTCTGTATTTACAAATAACAAGCAGAATACTAAGAAGAAGAATGCTAAAATAATGTAAGCAACATATTTACCACCTGGTAATTTGAATTCCAATTGTTTATGAGCATTTGGATTTTGTCTATGGTAGTTAATGTAAGCTACCATAATCAATGACCAAACTACTAAGAATAATACAGTGGAAACGGTTGTTACATATGTGAATACTAATGTTGCATTTGGAATAATGTAGTTTAACAATGCTGCTATTAACAATAATGCACAAGAAACAAAAATTGCTGTGTGCGGTACACCGTTTTTATTTGTTTTAGAAAAATGCGGTGGTGCTTGATTTTTCTTTGATAAACCAAATAACATACGGCTATTTGAGAATATACCACTGTTACATGATGAAGCCGCGGCTGTTAACACTACAAAGTTAATGATTCCGGCAGCAAATGGAATTCCAATCAATGCAAATAGTCTAACGAATGGACTCTCTTCCGGATTCATTTCATTCCATGGAATGATAGACATAATTACTGCAAGTGAACCAACATAAAACACTAAAATTCGCACTGGAACATTATTCACTGCTTTTGGAATTGTAGTTTTTGGATCTTTCGTCTCACCGGCAGTTACACCGATTAATTCGATACCTACAAATGAGAATAACGCCATTTGGAATGACATCATAAATCCGCTAATACCTTTCGGGAAAATACCATTATCGTATAAATGCGTCATAGATGCGTGACCAAATTGTGTTTTGAATCCGAGAATGATCATCACTGCCCCGACAATAATTAATGCTAAAATTGTTATAATCTTAATAAGTGAAAACCAAAATTCTAACTCACCGAATAACTTCGCGCTAAATAAGTTTAATGACATTAAGACTAATACACAAAATAGTGCACTTAGCCAGTTTGGAATATGTGGAAACCAAAAGCTCACATACTTTGCAACGGCTGTCACTTCTGCCATGCCGGTAATAATCCAACATAACCAGTACGTCCAACCAGTGACAAACCCTGCAAACGAACCAATATATTCATTGGTAATGTCAGCAAATGATTTGAAATTGGTATTTTTTACTAAAATTTCTCCCAAACCACGCATAAACATAAATAGCATAAATCCAATTATTATGTAGGTAAGTAATATAGAGGGACCGGTTAAAGCGATTGTTTGACCTGCTCCTAAAAATAATCCAGTTCCAATTGCTCCCCCAATTGCAATCAACTGGATATGTCGATTACTTAGTTCTCTTTGTAATTGATTTTTTGCCATATGCATAACTCCTTTATCTAGTTAATTATTATTATGCTATTTGAAGTTAAATAAAACAACTATTTTCTATATACAAGATTTCTGAAATTTAAAAATACCTTAATAATTAGTTATTAATCATGATAACGAATTAAAAAGGTATAAAAATTGATGTGAAGTCAAATACATACTAAAATAGAGTCATAAGGACGAAAACGTGCATAACGTTTGATAAGGCATATGATGTATGATTTTATTTATGATGAAACACAATTAATCCAATTGTTCAATAATTATTCACAAATTACGAATGATTGGATATAATGGTAGCTGAAAGCCATTTCATAATGAAATAGAAAAGGGGAATTTATATATGGCAGAGTTAAAAAAAGGTTTAGAAGGGGTAATCGCCGCTGAAACCAAAGTGAGTTCTATCATTGATAGCCAATTAACTTACGCTGGATATGATATCGATGATTTAGCTCAAAATGCAGAATTTGAAGAAGTTATCTTCTTATTATGGCATTACCGATTACCTAATAAAGAAGAATTACAAGATCTTAAAGAAAAGCTACATGAGTACATGACGCTTAACCCTCGAGTATATAGCCACTTTAAAGAATACTCGACTTCTAAGGTTCACCCTATGACTGCTTTGAGAACATCAGTGTCATATATAGCACATTTTGATTCAGATGCTGACGAAGAAAGCGAAGATTTTACAATGGATCGTGCAATTAAAATCCAAGCAAAAATGGCATCACTTGTAACTGCGTATGCACGCACAAGACAAGATAAAGAAATCGTTAAACCTAATAAAGATTTAAACTATGCTGGTAACTTCTTATACATGTTACGTGGTGAATTACCAAGTGACATCGAAGTAGAAGCATTTAACAAAGCATTAGTTTTACATGCAGACCACGAATTAAATGCATCTGCTTTCACAGCGAGATGTGCAGTTTCATCATTATCAGATATGTATTCTGGTATCGTTGCAGCTGTTGGTTCTTTAAAAGGACCTTTACACGGTGGTGCAAACGAACGTGTTATGAGCATGTTAACTGAAGTTGGTTCAATCGATAATGTTGATAGCTATATTAACAAGAAGATTGAAAATAAAGAAAAAATCATGGGATTCGGTCACCGCGTATACAAAGATGGAGACCCTCGTGCAAAATACTTAAAAGAAATGAGTAAGAAAATCACAGGCGAAACTGGTCAAAGTGAATTATTTGATATCTCTGTTGCAATTGCGGATAAGATGAAAGAAGAAAAAGGTTTAATTCCAAATGTCGACTTCTTTAGTGCAACAGTTTACCATAGTTTAAATATTGAACATGACTTGTTCACACCAATATTCGCAGTAAGTCGTACATCAGGTTGGATTGCACATATCTTAGAACAATATAGAGATAATAAAATTATGCGTCCAAGAGCAAACTATATTGGTGAAACTAATAGAACATATGAACCTATTGAAAATAGATAACATTTGATTGATTTGCGTACTTTAGTGGTATGCAATATATGAGTGCTGAATGATTTCAGCGTTAAATTATTGATTCAATAGTTAATATAAGAAATTTAAACACGGAGGTTATTTACATGTCAGGTGAAAAAGTTACAAAAACAAATGAAGGTTTAACAGTACCAAATAATCCAATTATTCCATTTATTATCGGTGACGGAATCGGACCAGATATTTGGAAAGCAGCAAGTCGTGTTATTGATGCAGCTGTTGAAAAAGCTTATAACGGTGAAAAGAAAATCGAATGGAAAGAAGTATTAGCTGGTCAAAAAGCTTACGATGAAACTGGCGAATGGTTACCAAAAGAAACACTTGATACGATTGAAGAGTACTTAATCGCAATCAAAGGACCTTTAACAACTCCAATCGGTGGCGGTATTCGTTCATTAAACGTTGCTTTACGTCAAGAGTTAGATTTATTTACTTGCTTACGCCCAGTACGTTGGTTCCAAGGCGTACCTTCTCCAGTTAAACGTCCAGAAGATACTGATATGGTTATTTTCCGTGAAAATACAGAAGATATTTATGCTGGTATCGAATTTAAAGAAGGTACTCCAGAAGCTAAGAAATTAATTGATTTCTTACAAAATGAAATGGGTGCTACTAATATTAGATTCCCAGAAACTTCAGGTATTGGTGTGAAACCAGTATCTAAAGAAGGAACTGAACGTTTAGTACGTGCGGCTATTCAATATGCAATTGATAATAACCGTAAATCAGTTACTTTAGTACACAAAGGTAACATCATGAAATTCACTGAAGGTGCATTCAAACAATGGGGCTACGATTTAGCTCAAAACGAATTCGGCGACAAAGTCTTCACTTGGCAACAATATGACAAAATTGTTGAAGAAGAAGGTAAAGACAAAGCAAACGAAGTACAAGAGCAAGCTGAAAAAGAAGGTAAGATCATTATCAAAGATTCAATCGCTGATATCTTCTTACAACAAATCTTAACTAGACCAGCTGACCACGATGTAGTTGCTACAATGAACTTAAACGGTGACTATGTATCAGATGCATTAGCTGCACAAGTTGGCGGTATCGGAATTGCTCCAGGTGCTAACATTAACTATGAAACTGGTCACGCTATTTTCGAAGCAACACACGGTACAGCTCCAAAATATGCTGATTTAGATAAAGTTAACCCTTCATCAGAATTATTAAGTGCTACTTTAATGTTAGAACATTTAGGTTGGCAAGAAGCAGCTGATAAGATTACAGCTTCAATTGAAAAAACAATTGCTTCTAAAGTTGTAACTTATGACTTTGCCCGCTTAATGGATGGTGCGAAAGAAGTTAAAACTTCAGAGTTTGCTGATGAATTAATTAAAAACCTATAATAGATACGGTTACCAAATATATTAAGTTATTAAACTGAAGGTCTGAGATATAAATTGCTCCGACCATGAGATAAAGAGTCTGAGACACCTATTTTTGTCTCAGGCTCTTTTCTTTTTGATTTAAGATACAAAGGATATTGATTTAGTGGTTGTTACCTTTAAGGTTCAGATTATTTTTTAAAATAGATATACTAATATTATTAATTGTTACAATACTTTGGTTAGAAGTATATATAGCAAAAGTGAAAAGGGTTAAATAATATTGTGTAGTGTATAGGTTTGGTTATTCTAAGTAATCAATGTTAAGATATCATTAAATGATTGTTTTGTAGATATGTAGTGCAATATAGCTAAGTAAACTCAAATTAATTCGAAGTAAAATTACATTTTATTTATAAATACTCAATAAACATAAAAAGTTGTTGGAAGTATTAAGATTATGTAAAATCGTTATAAATTATGTTATTTTTATTAAAATTTGAGTTATACTGTATTCGTAAACCACAAATATGGAGGTACACTATGTCACAGAAAGTACTTGTAGTAGATGATGAGCAGTCAATTGTAACCTTGTTAAAATATAATTTAGAACAAGCAGGATACATAGTTGATGTAGCATATGATGGGGAAGAAGCTTTAGATAAAGTAAATACATCTAATCCAGAACTTGTCGTACTGGATGTTATGCTACCTAAAAAAGATGGAATTGAAGTTTGTAAAACAATTAGATCAGATAAGAACTTAGTTCCAATTTTAATGCTTACAGCAAAAGATGATGAGTTTGACAGGGTTCTAGGTCTTGAGCTCGGTGCAGACGATTATATGACTAAACCGTTTTCTCCAAGAGAAGTTGTGGCAAGAGTCAAGGCAATACTAAGACGTTCTGCGATGATCAATGAAGCTAAAACCGTTGAAAGTGATGAAGCAGATATTATTATTGGCTCGATTCGTATACGTCCTGAATACTTCGAAGTATATCGAGACGAAGAATTATTAGAATTAACGCCGAAGGAATTTGAGTTATTACTTTATCTAATTGAAAGACAAGGAAGAGTAATAACACGAGAACATATGTTGAACTCAGTTTGGAACTATGAGTTCGCAGGAGATTCACGAATTGTGGATGTACATATTAGTCATTTAAGAGATAAATTAGAAGAAAATCCTAAACAACCAAAACTTATAAAAACTGTGAGAGGTTTAGGATATAAGTTGGAAAGACCTAAAGCCTAATGCTCAAGTTTCACCAACGACTCTTACTATTATTATGTACAATTGTCATTTTGAGCTTTATTGCTCTAGGCGGTATTATATCTCATGTGATATATGATACGGTGACAATGAGTCAACAAGGTGATTTAGAACATCAAGCAAAGCATTTTGCAAGTTTATATGACCATGACAAACAACGCGAAATTCAAGATGTTGCAAAAAATAAGCGACTCACTGTAGTAATAAAGCAAAAAAACGAAGACAATGAAATTTTTTCCACAAAACAAGGGTTACCTATCAATGAGCATATTAATAATGCAGCAAATCCTTCGAATTTAATCTACGATAAGGTAGATGATGACAATCGATATACTTATAAAACACCTATTAACCATTACGATGTTTTAATCACAGGAGTTAATAATAATATTTTAGCTTTACAAATTCAGGTTTGGAAATATACAGGTTTGATTGGCATATTTGTATTATTTATTATTTTCTTTGTGGTACGTAGTATAAACCGAACTTATATACGTCCAATCAACGAAGTAACTTATGCGACTAATTTATTAACTGAAGGGTACTATCATGTCCGTGTACCTGAAAGTAATGTTAAAGAAACACGCGAACTTTTTGTTACAACGAATGAATTAGCACGTAAATTACAAACGTTAAACCATAAACAAAAGTTACAGTCTAATCGATTGAAGACGACGGTTGAAAATATTCCAAGTTCGATATTAATGATTGATCGTTATGGAGAAGTTGTAGTCGCTAACAAATCATATTATGAAGTATTTACACCGGAAGCAACGGTGGAAAATAAAAACTATAATGATTTTATCAACCCTAAGATACAAAAGTTAATTTCAGAGACATTTAAAGTTGAAAAACCTATTTATGATCAAATTGAATTGAAGATTGATCAAGTTCATGAAAAATACTTTGACGCGGCATGCGTGCCGATTTTATCTAAATCACGAAAAAATTTATATGGTATGGTTGTCGTACTACACGATATTACTAACTTAAAGAAATTAGAAAATTTACGTCGAGAATTCGTAGCAAATGTATCTCATGAGTTGAAAACACCGATTACTTCGATTAAAGGTTTTGCTGAAACTTTACTTGATGGCGCTAAAAATGATGAACAAACGCTGACAGATTTCTTAAAAATTATCTCCAAAGAATCGGATCGAATAGAAACTTTAGTATTTGATTTACTAGATCTTTCACATATTGAACAACAAACTGAAATTGAAACAGATTTAATTAGTTTGTCAGATATAGCTGAGTCAACAATCGAAAATATGTATACAATCGCAGAAGAAAAAGATATTTCGATAATAAATCAAATTCATCCTGATATTGTAATAGATGCAAATAAAGACAAAGTTTCTCAAGTTGCTGTAAACTTATTATCAAATGCTATTAGTTATTCTAAAACAGGTAGCGAAGTCATCGTCAGAGTCTTTAAAGAAGGTAACAAACGCATGTTGGAAGTTGAGGACTTTGGTATTGGTATTAGTGAAGAAGATCAGAACCACATCTTCGAACGCTTTTATCGTGTTGATAAAGCGAGAAGTCGAGATTCAGGTGGCACAGGGTTAGGATTATCAATAACAAAACATATTATGGAGGCGCATAATGGCCGAATAAATGTTTATAGTGTGCCAAATGAAGGTTCTACATTCAGAGTGACTTTCTTTGAAAACGAAGATTAGACTAACTACAAATTAACATTAGAAAAGGCTGGAACATTTTAATGTTTCAGCCTTTTTATTATAAATCTTTCATGAGAAGAATATGAGTAACGTTTATAGATAGATTCAATGAACTCTACAAGTGTTCAAGGATTATATATGATAAAATATAAGATAAATATGTGTTGGAGGTTAATTATAGTGAATAAATTAGTCTTAATTGATGGTAATAGTTTAAGCTTTAGAGCATTTTATGCATTACCACTGCTACAAAATAAAGCTGGCATTCATACAAATGCAATATACGGTTTTGCAATGTTGCTTGAAAAAATTTTAAAAGAAGAACAGCCTACACATTTCTTAGTGGCATTCGATGCTGGTAAAACTACTTTTAGACATGAAACGTATGGTGAATACAAAGGCGGACGTCAAAAGACGCCACCAGAGTTAAGTGAGCAATTCCCATATGTGCGCCAATTATTAGATGCATATCAAATTAAGCGTTATGAATTAGAAAATTACGAAGCTGATGACATCATCGGTACATTAAGTACAAAGGCAAGTAATGAAAATTTTGAGACGATCATTATTACGGGCGATCGAGATTTAACGCAACTTGCTACAGATAATGTAACGATTTATTACACTAAAAAAGGTGTGACTGATGTCGATCACTATACGCCTCAATTTATCGCTGAAAAATATGATGGGTTAGAACCGAAACAAATTATTGATATGAAAGGTTTAATGGGAGACACTTCAGATAACATACCAGGTGTTGCTGGTGTAGGTGAAAAGACCGCTATTAAATTATTAAAGCAATTTTCAACTGTAGAAAATGTCTATGACAATATTGATGATGTATCAGGTAAAAAACTAAAAGAGAAATTAGCCAATAGTAAAGATGATGCGTTAATGAGTAAAGAGCTTGCAACCATTAATGTAGAAAGTCCAGTTGAAGTATCATTAGCGGATACAAAATTACCGGTCGAACCAGATACAAATGACAAGATTGAATTATTCAAGAAATTAGAATTCAAACAGTTGTTAGATCAAATGGATGCACAAAGTGAAACGCAAGACACAGAAGCAAAGGAAATTAGCGTTATAACTGAGTTTAATGACGTAGATTTTAATAAGCTAACTTCTGCCGCGATACATTTTGAAATTGACGGTATCAACTATTTAAAAGAAGACATTTTAAAATTCGGACTGTTCGATGGTACAAATCATTACGTTATCGATGCAAAACAAATTAATGAGTACCCTCAATTAGTTCAATGGTTAGAAAGTGATAAAACTGAAAAAATCGTTTATGATGCGAAGAAAACTTATGTGGCAGCACACCGCTTAGAGATTGACGTGAAAAATATTCAATTTGATATTATGTTGGCGAGTTATATTATTGATCCATCTCGAAGTATCGATGATGTGCACTCAGTAGTAACACATTTCGGTCAACATTACGTGCAATCCACTGTCTCGATTTACGGTAAAGGTAAGAAGCGTCAAGTTCCAGAAGATGAGACATTAAATTATCACATTGCTACGATTACTGAGGCAATATCTGAATCTCAAAAATATATGGAACAACAATTAGAAGAATACAACCAAACTGATTTACTTAATGATTTAGAGTTACCATTGGCTCGCATTTTAAGCAAAATGGAAGAGATTGGTATTTACACTGATGTTGATGATTTGAAACAAATGGAACAAGAAATCCAAAGTAAATTAGACGTCTTAATTGATAATATATACGAAGCAGCAGGTGAATCATTTAATATTAACTCACCAAAACAATTAGGTGTCGTGTTATTTGAAACTTTAAAACTACCAGTAATTAAAAAGACCAAAACTGGATATTCTACGGCAGTAGATGTGCTAGAACAATTACAAGGTGAACATCCAATCATTGATCACATCTTAGAATATCGTCAACTATCAAAGTTACAATCTACGTATGTAGAAGGGTTACAGAAAGTAATTAGTGATGATCAACGCATACACACACGCTTTAACCAGACGTTAGCACAAACGGGAAGATTATCATCAATCGATCCAAATTTACAAAACATTCCAGTTCGTCTAGAAGAAGGTAGAAAAATTAGAAAAGCATTCAAATCAACAGATAAAAATAATGTAATTTTCTCAGCGGACTATTCACAAATTGAATTACGCGTATTAGCGCATATTACCCAAGATGAAAGCATGAAGAAAGCATTCATAAATGATGAAGATATTCATACGGCTACGGCAATGAAAGTATTTGGCGTTGACGCTGATGAAATTGATTCAAATATGCGTAGACAAGCAAAAGCTGTAAACTTCGGTATAGTTTACGGAATTAGTGATTATGGTTTAAGTCAAAGTTTAGGCATTACGCGTAAAGCAGCTAAAAAATTTATAGATGATTATTTAGATAGTTTCCCAGGCGTTAAACAATATATGGAAGATGTCGTAAAAGACTGTAAAGCACAAGGCTTTGTAGAAACATTGCTTCATCGACGTCGTTATATTCCAGATATTACAAGTCGAAACTTTAATTTAAGAAGTTTTGCGGAAAGAACTGCAATGAACACACCAATTCAAGGTAGCGCTGCAGATATTATTAAATTAGCCATGGTGAACTTTGATCGTGAAATTGAGAAAACAGATTTTAATGCTAAATTATTATTGCAAGTTCATGACGAATTAATTTTCGAAATTCCTAAAGATGAGGTCGAATCATTCGAACCATTTATTGAAGAAATTATGGATAATGCTTTAAAATTAGATGTCCCACTCAAAGTAGAATCAAGCTATGGACAAACGTGGTACGATGCAAAATAGAAAGTAGGTCAATATATGCCTGAATTACCAGAAGTAGAACATGTTAAAAGAGGCATTAAGCCTTTTGCCAAAGGTCAAAAAATAGAGTCTATTACTTACTCTGATAAAGTGCAAGAAGGTAAAGCTGCAAATAAAGAGACGATTATTAAAGGTTTAGAATTGGATACGTTTAAAACGTTTACCGAACAATATATCATTACTGATATAGAAAGAAGAAGTAAATATATTGTCTTTTATTTAGAAAAAGATGGCGATCAGAGAATATTGCTAAGCCATTTAGGCATGGCAGGTGGTTTCTTTGTTGTTGATGAGCTAGAGGATATTGGAAATGCGAATTATCGTAAACACTGGCATGTCATTTTTCAATTAGATAATCATAAACTATTAGTATATTCAGATATAAGACGATTTGGAGAAATACGCAATTTACCTTCATTTGATGCGTATCCATCATTTTTAGAAATAGCACCTGAACCATTTGATGAAGAAGCACTGCCACATTACATGGCTTGTTACGACAAGTCCTATTATCAAAATAAACCTATTAAACAAATGATTCTTGACCACCGCGTCATTGCAGGTTGTGGTAATATATATGCTTGTGAGGCATTATTCCGTGCAGGTATTCATCCTGCGACCCTACCTAATGATTTAAATCATCAACAACGAGAAATGCTTTTCTATTATGTTCGTGAAGTACTTCAAGCGGGTATAGATAGTGGAGGTACAAGCATTTCCGATTACCTTCATGCAGATGGTAGTAAAGGGACAATGCAATTACATTTGAACGTATATAAACAAAAATACTGTAAAGTATGTGGTAATGAAATAGAAACAGCGGTAATAGGGGGACGAAATAGTCATTTTTGCCCTCATTGCCAGAATTAAGGAGAGATGAGTCATGCCAAAAGTTATAGGCTTAACAGGGGGAATTGCTACTGGCAAATCAACAGTAGCCGAATTATTAGAAATTCATGGTTTTAAAATAGTAGATGCTGATACAGCTTCGCGTCAAGCAGTGGAAAAAGGGTCCCCTGGACTTAATCAAGTTAAAGAAAAGTTTGGAGACGAAGCCATTGATGAAGATGGCAATATGAATCGTGCATATGTAGGTGACATTGTATTTAACCAACCAGAAAAACGATTGGAATTAAATGAAATTGTACATCCAATTGTTCGCGAAATCATGGAACGTGAAAAACAACAATATTTAGATGCTGGTCAAGATGTTATTATGGATATCCCATTATTATTCGAAAATGACTTACAAAATACTGTTGATGAAGTATGGTTAGTTTATACTTCAGAGAGTATTCAAATAGATCGTTTAATGGAACGCAATGATTTATCAATGGAAGATGCAAAAGCAAGGGTCTATAGTCAAATGTCTATTGATAAAAAGCGTCGTATGGCTGATCACGTTATCGATAACAGAGATTCAAAATTAGAATTAAAACAAAATTTAGAACGTCTATTAGTAGAACAAGGATATTTACAATCTTCTGAAGAAGATAATGAATCAGTATAACTTTAATAATTTTAATGAGCGAGACAGAAATCTATAGTTTAGTCGTAGATTTCGTTGTCTCGCTTTTTTTATTTTAAAGGTGAAACGGTATTAATTGCTTTGAATATGTCATACTAATTTAAAATAAGGAGTAATTTTAAGCTTCTTATAGCAATGCATATAATTTTTTAAAAATCAATATAAAGCCCGACAGAAAAGTGAAATGAAAAATTTTACTTTAATAAGAAAACGCTTTCTAAAATGTATTATTTTATGCTATACTATTTTTTGTAAAGTATAACACATAAACGAGGAGTGCTATCAATGGCGACAAATATTGCAATTAATGGGATGGGAAGAATCGGACGTATGGTGCTACGCATCGCTTTAAAAAAGGATGATTTAAATTTAGTAGCAATCAACGCGAGCTATCCTCCAGAAACAATTGCTCATCTTATTAACTTTGATACTACACACGGAAAATTTGATTTAACTGCTGAACCAACTGAAGATGGTATTAAAGTAGGAGATCAACAAATTAAGTTAATTTCTGAAAGAGATCCTGAAAAATTACCTTGGGATGAACTAAATGTTGATTTAGTTATCGAAGCAACAGGTAAATTTAACCATGGTGATAAAGCCGATGCACATGTTAAAGCAGGTGCGAAGAAAGTATTACTTACAGGCCCTTCTAAAGGCGGTAAAGTTCAAATGGTTGTTAAAGGCGTAAATAATGACCAATTAGATACTGAAACTTATGATATCTTCAGTAACGCATCATGTACTACAAATTGTATTGGTCCCGTTGCTAAAGTATTAAATGATCAATTTGGCATTCAAAATGGATTAATGACTACAGTTCATGCAATTACAAATGATCAGAACAATATTGATAACCCACATAAAGATTTACGTCGTGCACGTTCATGTAATGAAAGTATTATTCCAACATCTACTGGTGCAGCTAAAGCGCTCAAAGAAGTGTTACCTGAATTAGAAGGTAAATTACACGGTATGGCATTAAGAGTTCCTACTAAAAATGTTTCTTTAGTAGATCTTGTTGTAGATTTAGATAAAAATGTTACTGTTGAAGAAGTTAACCAAGCATTTAAAGATAACGATCTTGGTGACGTAATTTCAACTGAAGATGCACCATTAGTTTCAATGGACTTCAATACAAATCCATACTCAGCTATCATCGATACACAAAGTACAATGGTGATGGAAGATAATAAAGTTAAAGTTATTGCTTGGTACGATAATGAATGGGGTTACTCAAATAGAGTAGTTGAAGTTGCGCAACAAATTGGTGAATTAATTAAATAAAATGAATGTTTTCTTAAACATAAAGATATTTGAAACATAATGTACTCAAACAGGTAAAAAGCAATTTCTATTGAAATAATATAGAAATTGCTTTTTTCATATATTAAATTATTTTTAGCATTAAGTTTACTGATGTTATAACAAATGTCTCACCATATGTATGGTAAAAATATTAAAATGATAACCTTTAAAGTTTAAATAGTTTCACTCTATGGAGTGAATAACTTTTGAATATTAATCACAAATAGTCATTCTTTTGTGTCATAGACATTTATAGTATAATGTAAGTTAATCAAATTGAGAGGGTGATAATTCGGTGAAGTGCCCGAAATGTAATTCGACGCATTCTCGTGTTGTGGACTCTAGACATGCGGATGAAGTGAATGCGATTCGACGCAGAAGAGAATGTGAAACATGTGAAACGCGTTTTACAACGTTTGAACATATAGAGAAAAGACCATTGATCGTCGTGAAAAAAGATGGCACACGCGAACAATTTTTAAGAGAGAAAATATTAAATGGTCTTGTGCGTTCATGTGAAAAAAGACCCGTGCGCTATCAAAAATTAGAAGAAATAACTGATAAAGTTGAATGGCAATTAAGAGATGCAGGGCAAGCAGAAATTTCATCTAGAGATATAGGGAATTATGTGATGGATTTATTGATGGAAGTGGATCAAGTTTCTTATGTTAGATTTGCCTCTGTATATAAAGAATTTAAAGACGTGGATCAGTTATTACAATCCATGCAAGGTATTCTTTCAGAGGATAAACGGAGTGATGATTAATGGGTTTACAATCAGAAGACTTTGGATTAAGACCACATGATAACTTTACGGTCATAAGACATTTTGATTTAACTCAACATCATTTGGATATATTAAATCGTCTGTTCACCCCTTTAACTGGCCCAAATGCGATAGGTGTTTATCATTATCTCAATCAATTCGTAGCTCAGCAATCTTCTGATGTATTAACGCATTATATTATAATGAGTGAGCTTAAAATTAATTTAATAGACTTTCGTAAAAGTATGGATTTATTGGAAGCTATCGGACTTGTTCAATCTTATGCAAAACATGATGAACAACTTTCATCTTTTGTTTATAAACTCGTTCAACCTCCGTCTGCTAAACAATTTTTTAATGATCCGATGTTATCTGTTTATTTATTTAGTGAAGTGAGTAAACAGCGTTATTTACAGTTAAAGCAATACTTCGAAACGCATGATGACGTCAATTTAGCTCAATATCAAAATATTACTCGTAAGTTTACGGATGTGTTTAAAGTACCGCGTCATTCTGTTAATGAAGATACGCAACATATTCAAGGTGAAGAAACATATGATGGAGTAGATTTGTCAGAAATTAAATTTGACTTTGAACTATTATATGACTTGTTGGAATCTCACTTTGTCAGCAAACAAATTATAACGCAAGATGCGAAGGCCTTAATTATTCAACTTGCAACTTTATATGGGTTAACGCCAGAAGCTATGAAACGGATTATTTTAAAATCTATCACGAGTGCACAAGAGTTGTCATTTGAAGAATTAAGAAAGCAAGCTAGGTCATACTATTTAATAGAACATGAACAACAATATCCATCGTTACAAGTCAAAGAAAATGACAACAAAGTGTCCATTTCACAATCGACAGATGTCACAACTCAAGAGAGTAAAGCAGATGATTGGTTAGAACAGTTAGAAACGACGAGTCCTATAGATATGCTTGTGTCATGGTCAGAGTCTGAACCAACTTTTAAACAGAAACTGATGGTCGAAGAATTAATAGAACGCGAAAAGTTGCCATTTGGTGTGATTAACATATTACTTCAGTTTGTCATGTTAAAGGAAGATATGAAACTTCCGAAGTCTTATATTTTTGAGGTAGCATCTAACTGGAAAAAATTAGGCATCAAAACGGCGAAACAAGCATATGAACATGCTAAAAAGGTAAACCAACTGAAAACAAATCAATCATCAAATGAAAAAGGAAAAGCAACTTATCGTCAACAACAATTACCTTCAAGAGAAATGACACCAAAATGGTTAGAAGAACGAGATAACCCACAATATCAAAATAAAGATACCGTTGATGAAGACTTTGAACGAGATAAAGAAGCATTTCTTAAAGAATTAAAGGAAACATGGAAGGAGGGTGATGAATGAAATCTTTCAACCAAATCATGGGTGATTCAAAGGCTTTAACAAACCGCATTGAAAAAATTAAAAAGAACGTCGTCAATAATCCCGATGTCAAAGCATTTCTTCAAGAACACCAAGCTGAAATAACAAACGCAATGATAGATGAAGATTTAAATATTTTGCAAGAATACAAAGACCAACAAAAAGTGTATGACGGCCACCGATTTGAAGATTGTCCAAACTTTGTACAGGGGCATGTTCCCGAGCTATATGTCGATCAAAACAGAATCAAAATTCGCTACTTACAATGCCCTTGTAAAGTGAAGCATGATGAAGAGAAGTTTAACGCTAGCTTAATCACCTCACATCATATGCAACGAGATACTTTAAATGCAAAGCTCGATGATATTTATTTAAAAGGTAGAGGCAGACTTAATATTGCTAAAGAAGCACATGAAATTTGTCGAAAGTTAGTTGATCAAGACGATTCTGTGAAAGGTTTATATTTATATGGACCTTTTGGTACAGGTAAATCGTTTATTTTAGGTGCCATGGCAAACCAATTAAAGTCTAAAAAGATTCCTTCAACAATTATATATACACCTGAGTTTATACGAACGTTAAAAGGCGGATTTAAAGATGGTAGTTTTGAAAAAAACTTGCAGAAAGTTCGAGAATCAAATATCTTAATGCTCGATGATATCGGAGCAGAAGAGATTACACCGTGGGTAAGAGATGAGGTTTTAGGACCGCTTCTCCATTATCGTATGGTTCAAGAACTTCCAACATTCTTCAGTTCAAATTTAAGTTTTGAAGAATTAGAGTTTCATTTATCGGTCTCTCGTGCTGGTACTGATAAAACCAAAGCGGCGAGAATTATGGAGCGCATTAAAACATTAGCAAAACCATATTTCTTAGAAGGCGAAAATTACCGGAACGATTGAAAATTATAACAAATGATGTATAATATAATTAAATCTAAATCGAAGTGAAACGACACAAAGACATGATGTATAAACTAGAACTTTACAGAGAGTCAAAGAAGATGAGAATTTGGCAAATTCATTTATACATTACTACTTTGTCAATGATGTTGTAATGAACATCCGGCTCAAGACCGTTATCTTAAGTAGAGTAGAGTGGCTTTCTTATAGTTAGTCGCTTTTATTTAGGGTGGTACCGCGAAGACCTCGTCCCTTTTGGGATGGGGTCTTTTTCATTTTCAACCATAATTAATTGGTACATCACGTGCAACTTCGATTTAAATTTCAAAAATAGGGAGGATATATCATGGATCAAATTAATATTACATTTCCTGATGGTAATTCAAAGGCGTTTGATAAAGGTACAACAACTGAAGAAATTGCACATTCAATTAGTCTAGGTTTAAGAAAAAAAGCAGTCGCAGGTAAATTAGACGATCAAATGATTGATTTAACAAGACCGATTGAAGAAGATGGGGCACTTGAAATCGTGACGCCTGGTAGTGAAGAAGCATTAGAAGTATTACGACATTCTACTGCACATCTTATGGCTCAAGCATTAAAAAGATTATACGGCGATGTGAAATTTGGTGTCGGTCCTGTTATCGAAGGTGGTTTCTATTACGACTTTGATACAGACGAAAATATTTCTTCAGATGATTTCGAAAAAATTGAAAAGACAATGAAACAAATTGTTAATGAAAATTATTCAATTGAACGAAAAGTGGTAACTAGAGAAGAAGCTAAATCATTCTTTAGTGATGACCCATATAAATTAGAATTAATCGATGCGATACCTGAAGGCGAAAATGTAACGTTGTATTCTCAAGGTGAATTTACAGATTTATGTAGAGGTGTCCATGTACCTACTACTGCGAAGATTAAAGAATTTAAACTTCTATCTACTGCAGGTGCTTACTGGCGTGGAGATAACGATAATAAAATGTTGCAACGTATATACGGTACAGCATTTTTCGACAAAAAGGATTTAAAAGCACATTTACAAATGTTAGAAGAGCGTAAAGAACGGGACCATCGTAAAATTGGTAAAGACTTAGAGTTATTTACAAATAACCAACTCGTAGGTGCAGGTTTACCATTATGGTTACCAAACGGGGCGACAATTCGTCGAGAAATTGAACGCTATATTGTTGATAAAGAAGTGGAAATGGGTTACGACCATGTGTATACACCAATCATGGCAAACGCTGATCTTTATAAAACATCAGGCCACTGGGATCACTATCAAGATGACATGTTCCCTACAATGAAATTAGATGAAAACGAAGAAATGGTATTAAGACCAATGAACTGTCCTCACCATATGATGGTCTATGCTAATAAACCGCATTCTTATCGTGAATTACCTATACGTATCGCTGAATTAGGTACAATGCATCGTTATGAAGCGAGTGGTGCCGTTTCTGGTTTACAACGTGTAAGAGGGATGACACTAAATGACGCACACATCTTTGTAAGACCAGATCAAATTAAAGAAGAATTTAAACGCGTCGTAAACTTAATTATTGATGTATATAATGACTTTAATTTCGAAGATTATTCATTCAGATTAAGTTATCGCGATCCTGAAGATAAAGAGAAATATTTCGATGACGATGAAATGTGGAATAAAGCCGAAAGCATGTTGAAAGAAGCGGTTGATGAATTAGGTTTACAATATGAAGAAGCAATTGGCGAAGCAGCGTTCTACGGTCCTAAATTAGACGTGCAAGTACAAACTGCTATGGGTAAAGAAGAGACATTATCTACAGCGCAGTTGGACTTCTTATTACCGCAAAAATTTGATTTAACATATATCGGTAATGATGGAGAACAACATCGTCCAGTAGTGATCCACCGTGGTGTCGTTTCTACAATGGAACGTTTTGTTGCCTTCTTAACTGAAGAGACTAAAGGTGCATTCCCTACATGGTTAGCGCCTAAGCAAGTCGAAATCATTCCAGTAAATGTTGATTTACACTATGATTATGCGCGCTCTTTACAAGATGAACTTAAATCACAAGGCGTAAGAGTTGAAATTGATGACCGCAATGAGAAAATGGGATACAAAATTAGAGAAGCTCAAATGCACAAAATCCCATACCAAATCGTAGTCGGGGATAAAGAAGTTGAAAATAAAGAAGTTAACGTTAGAAAGTATGGCTCTCAAGACCAAGAAACAATGGAAAGAGATGAGTTTATTTGGAACTTGGTTGATGAGATTCGTTTGAAAAAACAAAGATAACTTGAAAAGATAAATTATTTAATGTATATTGTTAATCAGTGAAATTAATAAAAATTTGAGTTAGAGGTTGCATTTTTAAGGAGTAATTATCCAGAAATCATATGGGATACATGTTGGATTGATGAAAGGTAAAAATGCCGAAGCTTTTATTGCCCATATACAATAAGAGTTGGGTCAGTTACCGAAAGGAACTGGACTGTCACATATGTGATGTGCTACCTATATAAGTGTTTGAGTTAAGGGTGCATATCAAAAGGTATGCACCCTTTTAATGCTGGGTTATTGATTTACATGATAGAAGCAAAAACGTAATTTTATAAATATTAGTATGTATTACGTTCAGCAACTCATGAAATTTAACCTTATAGAAAGTTAGCCTCTAAGTTTAAAGAAAGGAAGCTTTTATGGCAAAACAACAAAGTCAAAATGATGGAGTACAAAGAGGTTTAAAAGATCGCCACATATCCATGATTGCAATAGGTGGATGTATTGGTACAGGTTTATTTATGACGTCAGGTGGCGCTATACATGATGCAGGTGCATTAGGGGCATTACTTGCATATGCGATTATTGGTGCAATGGTGTTCTTCCTGATGACCTCGTTAGGAGAAATGGCCACTTACCTTCCAGTTTCGGGGTCATTTAGTACTTATGCTACACGATTTGTAGATCCCTCACTAGGATTTGCATTAGGGTGGAATTACTGGTTTAACTGGGTCATTACGGTGGCTGCAGACGTCACGATAGCCGCACAGGTAATAGAATATTGGACGCCATTGACAGCTATCCCGGCATGGGTTTGGAGTTGTTTATTCCTAGTAATTATCTTCGGTTTAAACTCACTTTCAGTTAGAGTGTACGGCGAAAGTGAATATTGGTTTGCATTAATTAAAGTAGTTACCGTGATTATATTTATCATCATCGGCTTACTTACGATATTAGGTATCATGGGTGGTAAGTTTGTTGGCTTTGATACATTTACTAAAGGTCAAGGTCCGATTTTAGGTGATGGATTAAATGGTAGTTTACTTTCAATATTAGGTGTATTCTTAGTTGCAGGCTTCTCTTTCCAAGGAACTGAATTAATTGGTATCACAGCTGGTGAATCTGAAAACCCAGAACGTGCAGTACCAAAAGCAATTAAACAAGTCTTTTGGAGAATTTTACTGTTTTATATTTTAGCTATTTTCGTCATCGGTATGTTAATTCCTTATGACAGTTCTGCGTTGATGGGCGGAGAAGATAGTGTGGCAACTTCACCGTTTACTTTAGTATTTAAAAATGCAGGCCTTGCATTCGCAGCCTCATTTATGAACGCAGTTATTTTAACTTCGGTATTATCTGCTGGTAACTCAGGTATGTACGCTTCAACGCGTATGCTATATTCTATGAGTAAAGATAAACTAGCATTTTCAGCATTTGGAAAAACAAATAAAAATGGTGTACCTTATATCGCATTGTTAGTAACAGGACTACTTGTTATCGGTATATTCGTACTACAACATTTAAGTGGAGATGCTTACCAATATATTGTTGCAGCAAGTGGAATGACCGGATTTATAGCTTGGGTCGGTATTGCGATTAGTCATTATCGTTTCAGAAAAGCATTCGATAAACAAAAACACGATAAATCTAAACTGAAATATAGAGCCACATTGTTCCCATTTGGACCAATATTTGCTGGGATATTATGTGTGATTGTTATCATCGGACAAGATGTTGACTTTATTAAAACAGGGCACTTTGATTTAAATCGATTTATTATCACATATATGGGTATACCAGTGTTCTTAGTCTTTTTCCTATATCATAAACTACGTTATAAAACGAAAAAGATACCATTGGATAAAGTTGACTTAAGACAAGATGTCCAAATGGAAGAATTCGAAAAAAATAAATAAAATAGTCTTGACTTAATTGTGTATTGTTGCTATCATGGTCAATGTTGAATACGAAACGAACCAAGTAGAGGCTCCCGCTTCTCACCTGTAGCGACGCATATGCAGTTGGCAGGTCTATAGTACATGAGTACGATTATCATGTGTAAAAGAGGGCGGGTATATTGTATACTCGCTCTCTTTTTGCTTGGGATAATTTCGTAAAAAAGTTGGAGGTGTCAACCATAGCAAAAGATCAAACTCAAGTTAACGAAAAGATTCGCGCAAAAGAATTACGACTTATTGGACAAGATGGAGAGCAAATTGGAGTTAAATCTAAAAATGAAGCGTTAGAAATGGCAGAACGCGTAGGTTTAGATGTAGTTATTATGGCTCCTAATGCTAAACCACCAGTTGCTAAAATTATGGATTACGGTAAGTACAAATTTGAGCAACAAAAGAAAGAAAAAGAAATGAAAAAGAAACAAAAAACGATTAACGTTAAAGAAATCCGTTTAAGTCCAACGATTGAAGAACATGATTTCCAAACTAAGTTGAAGAACGGCCGTAAGTTCTTAACTAAAGGTGACAAATGTAAAGTTTCAATCCGTTTCAGAGGACGTGCGATTACGCATAAGGAAATTGGTCAACGCGTATTAGAGCAATTCGCAAATGAAACGAAAGATATTGCTACAGTTGAACAAAAACCTAAAATGGATGGACGTCAAATGTTTATCATGTTAAGTCCAATTAACGAAAAACAATAATCGAAATTAGTAGGAGGAAATGAATCATGCCAAAAATGAAAACACACCGTGGAGCAGCTAAACGTGTTAAAAGAACTGGTTCAGGTAAATTAAAACGTTCTAGAGCTTTCACTTCACACTTATTTGCAAACAAAGAAACTAAACAAAAACGTCAATTACGTAAATCTGCTTTAGTTCACAAATCAGATATGAAACGCGTAAAACAATTATTATCTTATAAAAAATAATCGAACGATATAACAATTGAAATATAATTTTTGAGGAGGAGTTATTATGCCACGAGTTAAAGGTGGAACAGTAACAAGAGCTCGTCGTAAAAAGACGATTAAATTAGCTAAAGGTTACTTCGGTGCTAAACGCACATTATATAAAGTAGCAAAACAACAAGTAATGAAATCAGGTCAATATTCATTCCGTGACCGCCGTCAAAGAAAACGTGATTTCCGTAAATTATGGATTACACGTATTAATGCGGCAGCACGTCAACACGACATGAGCTATTCAAGATTAATGAATGGTTTAAAGAAAGCTGAAATCGACGTAAACCGTAAAATGCTTTCTGAAATTGCTATCTCAGACGAAAAAGCTTTCGCTGAATTAGTATCAAAAGCAAAAGAAGCATTAAAATAATAAAGACGATACATTTTCAAAGTGATAATTTCTACTATTATATGTAGGAGTTATCACTTTTTTATTATTATAAATTTCCATACATAAATCACAGGAATAAATATAGAATCGTGTGTAAGCGTGATGATATTTTGATATCTACACTGCATTTGATAAAATAACAAAGAAGTCATATATGAAGGAGATACTTATGTCTAAATTTGATGAAATGATCACAGTTGTTCCAAGAACAATTTTATTTTCAGATGAAAAAAATCAATTTAATGGATTTTTAGATAAAAATTCACCCCAGGGTCAAGAAATTTTTGATACGTTACAGCAATATGAAGTTAAACGTAGAGGTGATATGGAAGAAGATCCATCCTATAAACAACTCGTTTCATATTGTTTATTAGAAAATGAACATGATGAGTTATTGATTTATGAGCGTCTCTCAGGTGGAGGTGAATCTCGTCTTCACGGCCAGTCATCAATTGGTGTCGGTGGACATATGAATGAAGTTCCAGGGGCAGACTCTATAAATGAAGTGCTAAGAACAAATGCACAAAGAGAATTAGAAGAAGAGGTTGGCCTTTCACAACAAAAATCACAAAATCTAACGTATACTGGATTTATTAATGATGATACGAATGAGGTAGGAGAAGTTCATTTAGGTGTCGTTTTTAAAATTAAGGTCAATAGTAAAGATGTAGAGGCTAAAGAAACTGACACATTAAAAATTAAATGGGTAGATCAAAACAAAATTGACAACTATGATGAATTTGAAACGTGGAGTTCATTAATATTACAAGCGTTATAATAGAGGTGTATTTGAATGTCTGACATTATTCCGTTTCCCCGTTCTCAAGATAAGTTAATAAGGGAGATTAAACAGTCATTTAACAAAGATAAATTTGATCAGACTTATGAACTTTTTGAACAATATGAACAACAATTTGAATTAGATGAACAAATGTCATTACTCAAATGTGCATTATTGTACCAAATGGGTAGTTACCTAGAATTAAGAGAAGAGGCTATCATTTTATTGAAGCAAGGCATCACTAAATATGATGATTTAATGATTTATTATATTAAAAGTTTAGAAGGTTTAGGACAATACTTTGAAGTGGTAGAAGTGATAAATCAGGTTATAGATGAAGTTCATAATCACAAGACACGTATGGAATTATATCCTATTAAAGAACGTGCGTTACGAGAATTAGAGAAACACAACGAACACGCTTCAGAGTTGCTTCAACAATTTGATGAACTATCATTACGCGAACAGATAAATACAATCCTAATGCTTATAGATTTTAATGAATTCCACTATAAAGAAACAATTGTTAACATCTTAGTCCATTCTGATTTAGCGCCCAATGTAGTAAGTATTATGTTAGAATATTTACGCTTTGCTCAGTATGACAATGAAATTGAAATTACAAAGTTAAAGCAAAAGGTCTCTGTTAATCCCAATCATTTAACAGGGCTAGAGCACACTAAGATCAAGGAACAAATCATTCCTCATGTAATTGGTCGATTAGAAGATCAAGTAGCGACGATTACTACTGAGGCGCTCCATTTAATGAATAATCACGCGATACTCCTTTATCCTATTGACGTTGAAAGCATTGCATCTATAGACGATTGGATATATGCATATACAAATTATTTCAAGTCAATGGTTAACTTAGAAAAGCGTGACGATCAACACCCTGTAATTAAATATCTCGAACAATTAGATAGTCAATCATAATTAAAGTATGTAGTTCAGGGTAAATTAAATATTGAAAATAAATTTCAACGAACTATTCTTTGTATGGGTGAGTGCCATGTTTGTGTAGCACAAGGTCATATGCTATAATAGGGAAGTTGAAAAAATAAAATAGGATAATCATGGAGGTTTTTATACATGACAGCAACTTGGGAAAAAAAGGAAGGTAACACTGGAGTATTATCAGTTACTGTTCCTGCAGAAAAAGTAGATCAAGCAATTGACAAAGCTTTCAAAAAAGTAGTAAAACAAATTAACGTGCCAGGTTTCCGTAAAGGGAAAGTACCTCGTCAAATTTTCGAACAACGTTTTGGTGTAGAAGCATTATATCAAGATGCTGTAGACATTTTACTACCAGAAGCTTATGGGGAAGCAATTGATGAAACAGGTATTAAACCAGTTGATCAACCAGAAGTAAACGTTACTTCAATTGAAAAAGGTCAAGACATGACATTTGAAGCAACTGTTGTTGTTGAACCAGAAGTTGAATTAGGTGACTACAAAGGTTTAGAAATTGAAAAACAAAGTTCAGAATTAACTGACGAAGAAGTTCAAGAATCTATCGATCACCAATTAGGTCACTTAGCTGAAATGGTCGTTAAAGAAGATGGTGCTGTAGAAGATGGAAACACAGTAAACATTGACTTTGATGGTTATGTTGATGGTGAACAATTCGAAGGCGGACAAGCTGAAGGTTACGACTTAGAAATTGGTTCTGGCTCATTTATCCCAGGATTCGAAGAACAATTAGTAGGCGTGAAAACAGGCGAAGAGAAAGATGTAAATGTAACATTCCCTGAAGAATATCATGCTGAAGAATTAGCTGGTAAAGAAGCTACTTTCAAAACAAAAGTTAACGAAATTAAATATAAAGACGTACCAGAATTAACTGATGAAGTTGCAAATGAATTAGATTCAGAATCAAATTCTGTTGATGAATATAAAGAAAATTTACGTAAACGTCTTGCTGAACAAAAAGAAACTGAAGCTGAAAATGCTCAAAAAGAAGAAGCAATTACAAAAGCTACAAACAATGCAAAAGTTGATATCCCAGAAGCAATGATTAACACAGAAGTTGATCGCATGGTACAAGAGTTTGGTCAACGTATGCAACAACAAGGTTTAAACTTAGAAACTTATTTCCAAATCTCAGGTCAAGACGAATCTCAATTAAGAGAACAAATGAAAGACGATGCAGAAGAACGTGTTAAAACGAATTTAACGCTTACTGCAATCGCTGACGCTGAAGATGTAGAAGTATCAGACGAAGATATTGATAAAGAACTTGAAAAAATGAGTGAACAATTCAATATCTCAGTTGAAGATATTAAACAAACATTAGGTAATACAGACATCGTTAAGAACGACGTTCGTATTCAAAAAGTGATTGACTCATTAGTGGATAACGCTAAGTTAGTTGAACCTTCTAAAGATGATTCAGAAAAATAATATTCACACGATGTGAGCGAAATGCTTTATACAATAGACTTGTGTGTCTAATATAAATAGAGTTGTAGCAGATGCATTTATTCAATGCGTCTGCTACACTGTTATGTGCACAAAACTTGTAGATTAAGTAAGTTGCATATTAAAATACTATCTAGTATAGTCTTTAGGGAATAGGGGTGTAAATAAATGTTTAAATTCAATGAAGATGAAGAGAATTTAAAATGTTCTTTCTGTGGCAAAGACCAAAATCAAGTTAAAAAGTTAGTCGCAGGAAGTGGCGTATATATATGTAATGAATGTATTGAATTATGTTCAGAAATTGTTGAAGAAGAATTAGCTCAATCTGCACCAGAAGGGCTAACTGAATTACCAACACCTAAAGAAATTATGGATCAATTAAATGATTATGTAATAGGCCAAGAAAAGGCTAAAAAATCATTAGCTGTAGCTGTATACAATCATTATAAACGTATCCAACAATTAGGTCCGAATGAAGATGAAGTAGAATTACAAAAAAGTAACGTTGCTCTAATCGGACCAACTGGTAGTGGTAAGACATTACTTGCACAAACTTTAGCGAGAACACTTAATGTTCCATTTGCAATTGCAGATGCAACAAGTTTAACTGAAGCTGGTTATGTAGGTGATGATGTTGAAAATATCTTACTACGTTTAATTCAAGCAGCAGATTTTGATGTCGATAAAGCTGAAAAAGGTATTATTTACGTAGACGAAATCGACAAAATAGCTCGAAAATCAGAAAACACATCAATCACTCGAGATGTTTCAGGTGAAGGTGTTCAACAGGCACTATTAAAAATATTAGAAGGTACTACAGCTAGCGTACCGCCACAAGGTGGACGTAAGCATCCAAACCAAGAACTTATCCAAATTGATACTACTAATATTTTATTCGTATTAGGTGGTGCGTTTGACGGTATAGACGAAGTAATTAAACGTCGTCTAGGTGAAAAAGTGATTGGTTTCGCTAGTAGTGAAGCTTCAAAATATGATGAAGATGCTATTCTTGAACAAATTAGACCTGAAGATTTACAATCATATGGTTTAATTCCTGAATTCATCGGTCGTGTGCCAATTGTAGCTAACTTAGAAACATTAGATGTTAATGCATTAAATAACATCTTAACTCAACCTAAGAATGCGTTAGTTAAACAATATACTAAGATGTTAGAACTAGATGATGTAGAACTACAATTTACAGATGAAGCTTTAGCTGCTATTAGTAACAAAGCTATAGAACGTAAAACTGGTGCACGTGGTTTACGTTCAATCATCGAAGAAGCACTTATCGACATTATGTACGATGTACCTTCATCAGATGGTGTAGTTAAAGTCGTAATCACAGATAAGACAATTAATGAAGAAAAAGAACCTGAGTTATATGATAAAGAAGGTAATCTTGTAAACAAGGAACAAACTTCAGCTTAATTTTTTAAAATGTACCCTAAGTTGTGCTTTATATCACAGAACAACTTAGGGTATTTTTATGTGTGAAATTTGTAAATCAGTAGATAATGTTATGATTGGTCTCAATTTGCGTATTGTTATTGTCTCATTTGATTGAAAAAATTATTATTACTAAAGTTTTTAGAATGATATAATATATAATAAATGTCACATTAAAGGAAAAGAGGGTCAGACTTTATGGAAGTGAATCCTAACCAAATAGAATTATTAATAAGTGCAGTAAAAAAAGAACAGTATCCAGAAACAGGGCTAGGTGAAGTAGCACTTAGCGGTAGATCTAATGTAGGGAAATCTACCTTTATCAATAGTATGATTGGTAGAAAAAATATGGCACGTACTTCTCAACAACCGGGTAAAACACAAACACTAAATTTTTATAATATCGATCAACAATTAGTATTTGTCGACGTTCCTGGTTATGGTTATGCGAAGGTAAGTAAAAAACAACGTGAAGCCTTTGGTAAAATGATTGAGCAATATTTGTCAGAAAGAGAAACATTAAAGCTTGTAATTCAATTAGTAGATTTAAGACATAATCCAACAGAAGACGATTTATTGATGTATGATTACTTAAAATATTTTGATATTCCAACGTTAGTTGTTGCTACGAAAGAAGATAAAATTGCAAAAGGTAAAGTTCAAAAGCATCTAGCTAATATCCAAAGCAAACTAGAAATGGAACCTGAAGATGAAATTATTAGTTATTCTTCAATTAAAAATAATAAGCAAAAACAAATTTGGGAAATTATTGAAAAATACTTGTAATCAATCTAAATTACATGGAAATTTTTTTCAGTTAGATGCCCGTTCTCACTCAAATAGAATCACAAATTGTTGATATTCTTAAGTTAAATTCAGTAAACTACACGGTTTCAATTTTTGACAACTATTTGACTGTAGATTGTAATTCTTCTAATTTATTTGAGCAACGTGGTTAACTGTGGGAACAAATGTGTTATAATTTACATATTGTAAAGTGTATGGAGGGCGTTATAAATGCATTTAATTGCGATAAGCATTAATCATCGAACAGCAGATGTTGCTTTAAGAGAAAGAGTTGCTTTCAAAGATGATGCCATACGTTCAGCTAATGTTGATTTATATGAAACTAAATCCATTTTAGAGAATGTCATATTATCAACTTGTAATCGAACTGAAGTATATGCAGTAGCAGACCAAATTCACACAGGTCGTTATTATATCCAAAGATTCTTGGCAAGATCATTTGGATTTGACGTTGAAGAAATAAAAGAAATGACTGAAGTTAAAGTAGGGGACGAAGCAGTTAGACATCTATTAAATGTAACTGCGGGCTTAGACTCAGTTGTGTTAGGTGAAACGCAAATCTTAGGTCAAATCAGAGAATCTTTCTTTATCGCACAAGATGAAGAAACAACGGGTACGATTTTTAATCATCTATTTAAACAAGCAATTACATTTGCGAAAAAAGCACATAACGAAACTGATATTGCTGATAATGCAGTGAGTGTTTCTTATGCAGCTGTTGAATTAAGTAAAAAAGTATTTGGAAAAATAAATAACAAGCAAGCAATTGTAGTTGGCGCTGGTGACATGAGTGAGTTATCTATTTTAAACTTAATAGGTTCAGGCGTTACAGATATCACGATTGTTAATAGAACGTTAGCTAAAGCTGATCAACTTGCTTCAAAACATCAAGTTAAAAGTGCACCTTTATCAGACCTCTCTAATTTATTATCTTCAGCTGACATTGTTATTAGCTCCACAAGTGCTGAAGACTACATCTTATCTATGGATATGATGCAACACGTTCAACAATATCGTAAAAATGATTCACTTGTTTTAATAGATATTGCTGTCCCTAGAGATATTGATCCACAAATTGACGAGCTTGAAAGCGTGTTTAACTATGATGTTGATGACTTAAAAGGACTTGTCGATGCAAACTTAAGAGAACGTCAAAACGCAGCAAATGAAATTGCCCAAAGAATTCCTGCCGAAATCGAAGCACATAATGAATGGGTCAATATGTTAGGTGTTGTACCTGTGATTCGTGCATTACGTGAAAAAGCAATGGGTATTCAAGAAGAAACAATGGAAAGTATCGATAGAAAGTTACCAGGGCTTTCTGAAAGAGAACGTAAAGTTATATCCAAACATACAAAGAGTATCATTAATCAAATGTTAAAAGACCCTATTAAACAGGCGAAAGAATTGAGTAGTGACAAAAATAGTAACGAAAAATTAGAGCTATTCCAAAACATTTTTGACATTGAAGCTGAACAAGCTTATGAACCGAAAAAATCGAAAAGAAGAGTGAACAGCACAGGTCGAATATTAGGTTTTGAATAGTTACTACAAATGGTGATGACATGCAAGATATTTTATTAATTAGGTTAAATGAGCTGTTATTAATTATATATTTATTTAGTATCGCTTGTTATTTTTATGATTTTGTGAAAAAACATCATTTGGCTAGTAAAATCGGCTTTGTAACACTAGGGATTGTTTGGGTATTACAAACAATCTCTTTATCTATATACATTAATGTGACAAATCAGCTTCCATTGGTGAATATTTTCAATATATTATTTGCACTTGCATGGTTAATTATTTCGATTTCCCTCGTAATTAGTGTGATAAAGCAAATTAATATTTCCATATTTTTATTTAATATGGTGGGTTTTGTACTAATAGCAATGAGTACTTTTCAACCGATGTATTATAATAGTACGAATAAACATCTCAATATTATAAATGAATTATTAATTGTCCATATTATTTTAGCGACGATAAGTTATGCTTTATTTACATTTGCATTTGTAAATGCGATTTTGTATATCATTCAATATAATAATTTAAAGCAAAAACGGTTTACGCAAAAATATTTCCGCTTAGGTAGCGTGGCAACTTTAGAACAAACGGTATTTATTAGTTCATTAGTTGGATTTGTGTTTATCATTTTAAGCATTATCCTGGGTGCTCAGTGGGGCTTTAACACACTTGGAGTTAAAATTTTACTTGATCCTAAAGTTGTATTATCAAGCATCATCACTGTATTATATGGGTTGTATTTATATTTCAGAGTAAGACACAAGTTCAATAAGAACAAATTAATCTATTTTAATATCATATTATTCTCTATTAGTATGCTTAATCTCATATTCACATCACACTTTTCTGTTATCCATTAATACAAGCATTTATACGAATTATTTCAAAGTAACTATAAAGGAGGATAATAACGATGCGTAAGTTAATCGTTGGTTCCCGCAGAAGTAAATTAGCTTTAAAACAAAGCCAACAATTTATTGATAAATTAAAAGCCGTTGATCCGAACTTAGAAATTGAAATTAAAGAAATAGTAACTAAAGGTGACCGCATAGTAGATAAACAATTGTCTAAGGTTGGGGGAAAAGGGCTCTTCGTTAAAGAAATTGAAAATGAATTATTCAATAAAGACATTGATATGGCTATACATTCTTTAAAAGATGTGCCGAGTGTAATGCCTGAAGGTTTGACATTAGGATGTATACCTGATCGTGAAAACCCATTTGATGCGTATATTTCTAACAACCATGTGCCAATAGATGAATTACCAGCAGGCAGTATCGTGGGCACAAGTTCCCTTCGTCGTGGTGCTCAAATTATTGCTCAATACCCACACTTAGAAATAAAATGGATACGCGGTAATATCGATACGCGTTTAAGTAAATTAGAAACGGAAGATTTCGATGCTATTATATTAGCAGCTGCTGGTCTTAAACGTATGGGTTGGTCAGAAGATATTGTGACATCTTATTTAGATGATGGGACAGTTGTTCCGGCTATTGGACAAGGTGCGCTAGGTATTGAATGTCGTTCAGATGATCATGAACTGCTTGAATTATTAAATAAAGTTCATAACCAAGAGGTTGCAGATTGTGTAACTGCTGAACGTACATTTTTAAAACGTATGAATGGTAGTTGCCAAGTTCCTATTGGCGGATATGCAACAAAAAACAATGATGATACAATTGAGTTCACAGGCTTAATTATGTCAACTGATGGTAAAGAACGCTACCAACATACAGCACAAGGCATAGACCCAGTGAAAGTTGGGGAAAGTGTTTCAAAAGTTTTAGAAGACCAAAGTGCTTATGAAATTATAAAGGCATTAAACGAATCCGAATAATCGTTTGAGGTGACAAAATGAAACCAGTTATAGTAATGACGCAAACTAGTGAATTTGAAACAGAAGATATGACAATTTTGCATAAACCCTTGATTTATGTAGAACCGTTATCTTTTGATTTATCACTGCTTGATGTTAACTATGACTGGTTTATTTTTACGTCTAAGAATGCAGTTAAATTGTTCTATCCTCGTATGAGCCAAATGCAAGACACCAAAATTGCTGTTATTGGTAAAAAAACGGCTCACTACTGTGAGAGTTTAGGTTTAAAAGTAGATTTTATACCATCAGATTATTCACAAGAAGGATTTTTAAAGCAATTTAATCCGCAAGTCAGCAGCCGCATACTTATTCCTTCTAGTAAAAAAGCGCGTCCATTATTACAACAATCTTTGCAACAACAAGGGCATACAGTTAGGAAAATTGACTTATACCAACCTCTCCCACATACTGAAAATATAAATGAAGTAAAGCGATTAATAGAAACTGATAAAATCAATGCGATTACCTTTGCGAGTACTTCAGCAGTAAAATATTTTTTTGAAAGTGGAGAAGTGCCCGCATTTAACAATTATTTTGTAATTGGTCAGCAAACTTTTGAGGCGCTTAAACAATTTGGTATACAAGCGACAATGGCTGACAAACAAACATTAGAATCATTAATTAATATTATTAGAGAAAGTTGGGAAAAATGATGAAATTTAATAGACATAGAAGATTACGTAGCAGTAAAACAATGAGAAATATGGTAAGTGAAACACATGTAAGAAAAGAAGACTTAATCTATCCTATATTTGTCGTTGAACGAGATAATGTTAAAGAAGAAATCAAATCTATGCCAGGCATTTACCAATTAAGTTTGAATTTATTAAGTGAAGAAATTAAAGAAGCGCACGATTTAGGCATCAAAGCATTTATGTTCTTCGGTGTACCAAATGAAAAAGATGAAGTTGGTACGGGCGCTTATGATCATAACGGCATCGTTCAAGAAGCTACTCGTTTAGCAAAATCTATGTATGATGATTTACTTGTAGTAGCAGATACGTGTCTATGTGAATACACAGATCATGGTCATTGTGGTGTCGTAAATCATGAAACGAAAGATGTTGATAATGATAAATCATTACCATTATTAGTAAAAACGGCGATTTCTCAAGTTGAAGCGGGTGCAGATATTATAGCTCCTAGTAATATGATGGATGGTTTCGTAGCAGAAATTAGAGCTGGACTTGATGATGCAGGTTATTACAACATTCCAATTATGAGTTATGGTATTAAATATGCCTCAAGTTTCTTTGGACCGTTCCGAGATGCTGCTGAATCAACGCCACAGTTTGGTGATCGTAAAACATATCAAATGGATCCTGCTAATAGACGTGAAGCTTTAAGAGAACTTGACAGTGATCTTAAAGAAGGTGCAGATATGATGATTGTTAAACCTGCTTTAAGTTTCTTAGATATAATTAGAGATGTTAGAAATACGACAAACTTACCAGTGATTGCGTATAACGTAAGTGGGGAATACAGTATGACGAAAGCAGCTGCGCAAAACGGTTGGATTGATGAACAAGCTGTAGTCATGGAACAAATGATTTCTATGAAACGCGCAGGTGCAGATATGATTATCACATATTTCTCTAAAGACATTTGTAGATATCTAGATGAAAAATAAGGAGGCACATTGATGAGATATACAAATTCTGAACAAGCGATGGAAAAGGCGGAAGAACTTATGCCAGGTGGCGTTAACAGCCCCGTACGAGCATTTAAATCTGTAGATACACCAGCTATATTTATGGATCATGGTAAAGGATCTCGTATTTATGATATAGATGGAAATGAATATATTGACTATGTATTAAGTTGGGGACCGTTAATTCTAGGTCATCGTAACGAACAAGTAATCAGCAAAATCCATGAAGCCGTTGATAAAGGTACAAGTTTCGGTGCTTCAACTCTCCAAGAAAATAAATTAGCTGAACTCGTAATTGAACGTGTACCTTCTATTGAAAAGGTGCGTATGGTTTCTTCAGGTACAGAAGCAACATTAGATACGTTACGTCTCGCACGTGGTTATACAGGACGTAATAAGATAGTTAAATTTGTAGGTTGTTATCATGGACACAGTGATTCACTATTAATAAAAGCAGGTTCAGGTGTAGCAACATTAGGACTACCTGATTCACCTGGTGTGCCAGAAGGTATTGCTAAAAATACAATTACTGTACCTTACAATGATTTAGATGCAATTAAAGTTGCCTTTGAAGAATTTGGTGATGACATTGCTGGTGTTATCGTAGAACCTGTAGCAGGCAACATGGGCGTTGTGCCTCCTGTTGAAGGATTTTTACAAGGATTAAGAGATATAACAAATGAATTTGGTTCATTGTTAATCTTTGATGAAGTAATGACAGGCTTCAGAGTAGGGTATAACTGTGCCCAAGGTTATTACAATGTAACACCTGATTTAACTTGTTTAGGTAAAGTTATCGGTGGTGGATTGCCTGTTGGTGCAATTGGTGGTAAAAAAGAAATCATGGATAAAATAGCACCGACTGGTGATATCTATCAAGCTGGTACATTATCAGGTAACCCATTAGCAATGACGAGTGGTTATGAGACGTTAAGTCAATTAACGCCTGAATCTTACGATTATTTCAATCGTTTAGGTGATTTATTAGAAGAAGGACTAACTGAAGTATTTGCGAAACATAACGTGCCAATTACGATTAATAGAGCCGGTTCAATGATTGGTTATTTCTTAAATGAAGGGCCTGTTACCAACTTCGAACAAGCAAATGAAAGTGACCTTGAATTCTTTAGTCAAATGTACAGAGAGATGGCTAAAGAAGGTATATTCTTACCACCTTCACAATTCGAAGGTACTTTCCTTTCGACTGCTCATACGGAAGAAGATATTAAACAAACAGTACAAGCATTTGATCGAGCTTTAAGTAGATTAGTATAATCAACTTCAGTGCCCATGCATAAATTTTGCATGGGTACTTTTTTGTGATTAAATGCACATTGGAGCGTGACGATAAAGACGAAAGATGTGAGGACATGAAGATGCGATTAAAGAATAATATTATTGTATTCATTTTAGCACTTGTGATTAGTTTAATATTAAATGCTGTGCATATGTTACTACCATTTATGTTCGGACCTATCATTGCCAGTATTATTTGTGTAAAAGTTTTCAAAATGAAAGTAGAGTGGCCTCAATCCTTAGGTTTACTAGGTATGATATTACTAGGTGTACAAATTGGTTCAACATTTACTAAAAAAGTTATCCTCGAAATAAAGGATGATTGGTTATCAATTGTTTTCATTACCTTGATGCTATTAACCCTATCGATGATAATTGCATACTTCTTTAAGAAAATTGCAAAAGTAAATTATGAAACTGCAGTTTTAAGTGTCGTGCCCGGCGCCCTAAGTCAAATGTTGATTATGGCCGAAGAAAATAAAAAAGCTAATATTATGGTAGTGAGTTTAACTCAAACTTCTAGAATTATATTCGTAGTTATTTTAGTACCTTTAATATCATTTTTCTTTAAAGATTCAGGGTCCGGAAGTGCTGGAGCATCATCCGTGAAACCATTAACTCAAATGTTATCGCTTCCTAATGTAATAATATTAATTGTTGCAATTGCGCTTGTTTATTATATTATGGATAAGATTAAATTTCCTACTAAGCAATTGCTGGCACCGATTATAGTACTCATCGCGTGGAACTTAATTACAGGTATTAACTTTAAACTAGATAACTTCCTTATAGCAGGTGCACAAATTATTTATATGATTAGAATTGGTATCCAAATATCTAAATTGTTAGATCAGATGAAAGGCCGTGTCGCAGTAGCAATAGCTTTTCAAAATATATCATTAATATTGTTGTCATTTATCATGGTATTGATTATTTCAACATTTACGAAACATCCTATCAATGAATTGTTCTTAGGTGCAGCCCCTGGAGGAATGAGTCAAATTGTTCTTGTTGCAATAGAAACAGGAGCGGATGTCGCCCGAATTTCTAGTTATCACATCTTTAGAATATTCTTTATCCTATTCGTAATAGCACCATTAATCAGTTATCTCTTAAAATATTTAGCAAAATTAGATCTTCAGAAAGAAAAAAACGAAGAATCACAAAGGTGAAAATTCATATATAAATAAACTGTCGATTAACTACAATGTTGATCGACAGTTTTTCTAGAATAAGATATTTTCAATTTGAATGTTATATAGTTTGGTTGTTTGGATTATGAGGACAATCACGTAAGTGGGCGTTATATAAACCTGCTGCTTCTAAAAATGAAAATACTGTAACTGGACCTAAGAATTTAAAACCGTAACTTTTAAGTTTTTTAGATAAACGTGTTGCTCGTTCATCTACCGTAATACGGTCGCTTGAATGAATATACCCCATGTCTATTGGTTCATCATCTACGTATGACCATAGAAACTTACTAAAACTTCCATAATCTTCCTCAATTTTAAAATAACCTTTAGCTTGACTCACAATCGCTTCCAATTTCTTACGATTATGAACGATATTTGGAAATTCCATAAGTGCGTCTATATCACTCTCTGTCATCTGTGCAATTTTTTCTGGTTGAAAATCATGAAAGGCTGCTTCATAAGATGCTTTCTTTTTTAAAATAGTTAACCAAGATAAGCCTGCGTGTTGGGATTCAAGTGCTAATAATTTAAATAATTGATGACTATCATATAATGGTTTGCCCCAAACTTCATCATGATATTTTAAATAAACAGGATCTTTAGTACCAAAAGCGCATTCATTCATTTTTATTCCTCCTGTGGATTGACTTATTTTATTATCCATTATACTATAAATGATGAAAATGAATAATGTCGATTGGGAAGAGTAAATAGAGTTGAATTTCACAGAGAGTGCATATAGGCTGAGAATGTACATTTTACTTTGTTGAAGGTAGCCCAGAATAATCTTTGATTGAACGGCTGTGGAGAGTAAACAGTTAAAGTAGATGAAAGCGTGATTGAGCGTTAATCATAAATTAAGTGCTCGAGATGCATATTTCACATCTTGAGAATTTAGGTGGTACCACGGAATATCCGTCCTATATGATTTAGGACGGATATTTTTATATTTAAGGAGGATGTTGTAAATGGAGATGAAACCAAAGTATAACCCGAGCGAAGTTGAATCGGGTCGCTATGACCAATGGGTTAATAATGGTTATTTTGAAGCGGAAGGTAGTCAAACTAAAGAAACATATACGATCGTAATCCCACCTCCAAATGTGACTGGTAAATTACATTTAGGACATGCATGGGATACGACTTTACAAGATATCATTACACGTATGAAACGTATGCAAGGTTATGACACTTTATATTTACCTGGTATGGATCATGCAGGTATTGCGACTCAAGCTAAAGTTGAAGCTAAGTTAAACGAACAAGGTATTTCACGACATGATATTGGCCGTGAAAAATTCTTAGAACAAGCATGGGATTGGAAAGAAGAATACGCACAGTTTATTCGCAGTCAATGGGCTAAACTAGGATTAGGTTTAGATTATAGTAGAGAGCGTTTCACATTAGATGAAGGTCTTAGTAAAGCAGTTAAAAAGGTCTTTGTTGATATGTACAACAAAGGATTAATTTATCGCGGAGAATATATTATTAACTGGGATCCTCATACACGTACTGCATTATCTGATATCGAGGTTATTCATGAAGATGTACAAGGGAAATTCTATCACTTTAAATATCCTTATGCCGATGGTGATGGATTTATTGAGATTGCTACAACACGCCCTGAAACTATGTTAGGGGATACAGCTATTGTAGTTAACCCAGATGATGAGCGCTATAAAGATGTTATTGGTAAAAAGGTTATTTTACCTATCGTTGGGCGTGAATTACCAATTTTAGCAGATGAATATGTCGATAAAGAATTTGGTAGTGGTGCAATGAAAGTGACACCTGCACATGATCCAAATGATTTCGAAATAGGTAATCGTCATGACTTAGAACGCATCGTAGTTATGGATGAATCTGGTAAGATGAATCAACACGCTGATAAATATGAAGGTATGGATCGATTTGATTGTCGTAAACAACTTGTTGAAGACTTAAAGGCTGAAGATCTTGTTATAAAAATCGAAGAACATGAACATTCTGTCGGACATTCTGAACGTTCTGGTGCGATTGTCGAACCTTATTTATCAACACAATGGTTCGTTAAAATGAAACCACTTGCCGAACAAGCACTCAATAACCAAGATACTGATAACCGTATAGACTTTGTTCCGCAAAGATTTGAAAAGACTTTCAACCGTTGGATGGATGAAATAAGAGATTGGACGATTTCACGTCAGTTATGGTGGGGTCATCAAATCCCTGCATGGTATCACAATGAAACTGGTGAAATGTATGTAGGAGAAGAAGCGCCATCAGATATTGAGAACTGGACACAAGATGAAGATGTACTTGATACTTGGTTCTCAAGTGCTCTATGGCCGTTCTCAACTTTAGGTTGGCCAGATTTAGATAATGAAGATTATCATCGTTATTTCCCAACAAATGTATTAGTTACAGGATATGACATCATCTTTTTCTGGGTAGCTAGAATGATTTTCCAAGGATTAGAATTTACTGGGCAACGTCCATTTAATGATGTGTTACTACATGGCTTAGTACGTGCAGAAGATGGACGTAAAATGAGTAAATCCCTTGGAAATGGCGTTGATCCAATGGATGTTATTAATGAATATGGTGCAGATAGTTTAAGATACTTCCTAGCAACTGGTTCTTCACCAGGTCATGATTTACGTTATTCAACTGAAAAGGTTGAATCCGTATGGAATTTCATTAATAAAATATGGAATGCGGCACGATTTAGCCTCATGAACATTGGCGAAGAGTTTAAAGTTGAAGATGTTGATTTATCAGGCAACTTGTCATTAGCAGATAAATGGATTTTAACGCGATTAAATGAAACAATAAAAACAGTAACTGAGTTAAGTGATAAATATGAATTCGGCGAAGTTGGTCGTGCACTATATAACTTCATTTGGGATGAATTCTGTGATTGGTATATTGAAATGAGTAAGATTCCAATGAATAGTGATGACGAAAGTCAAAAACAAGTCACGCGTTCCGTATTAACTTATGTATTAGATAATACGATGAGAATGTTACATCCATTTATGCCTTTCGTAACAGAACAAATTTGGCAGAATCTTCCACATGAAGGTGACACAATTGTCAAAGCAGCTTGGCCACAAGTTAATGACGCGTTAGTTTTTGATGAAAGTAAGGAAACAATGCAACATCTAGTTGAGATTATAAAATCTGTAAGAACATCTAGGTTAGAAGTGGATACACCGTTATCTAAAGCGATACCTATTTTCATCCGTGCGAAAGATAGCAATATTAAACAAACATTAAATGACAATTCAAACTATATTGATCGTTTCTGTCATCCAAGTGAATTAACAATAGATACAGAAATCGACATTCCAGAAAAAGCTATGACTTCTATAACAACGGCGGGAGAAGTTGTGCTACCATTAGAAGGGCTCATAGATATGGATAAAGAGATAGCTAGATTAGAAAATGAACTTGTCAAATGGGAAAAAGAATTAGACAGAGTAAATAAAAAATTAGCGAATGAAAACTTTGTAAATAAAGCACCTGAAAAAATTATTAATGAAGAACGTGAGAAAAAACAAACGTATCAAGAAAAATATGACGGTGTTAAATTACGAATTAATCAATTAAAAGCATAGGAGTCGTAGAGATGAATTACCTAGACAGCTTATATTGGATACATGAACAAACTAAGTTTGGTGTGAAACCTGGTGTGAGACGTATGGAATGGATGCTCCAACGTTTGAATAATCCTCAAGAAAAGATCCGTGGTATTCATGTAGGTGGAACAAATGGGAAAGGTTCTACCGTTGCATACTTAAGAACTGCATTAGTAGAAAACGGATATCAAGTTGGAACATTCACTTCTCCATTTGTTGAGATTTTTAATGAACGCATCGGATTAAATGGAGAACCTATTTCTGATGATGCCATTGTCGAATTAGTGAAACATGTCAAGCCTGTCAGTGAAGCATTAGTACAAGAAACAGAATTAGGTTCAGCAACTGAATTTGAAATTATTACCACGATGATGTTTTTATATTTTGGAGAAATACATCCAGTGGATTTTGTCATAGTTGAAGCGGGTTTAGGCATAGCAAATGATTCTACAAATGTGTTTAAACCGATACTTTCAATACTTACAAGTATTGGTTTAGATCATACTGAAATTTTAGGAAATACATTTGCGGATATAGCTAGAGACAAAGGTGAAATCGTGAAGACAGAGACACCTGTAATTTACGCTGTTAAAAACGAGGATGCCTTAAAAATTATTCGAAATAACGTTGAAGAAAGAAATGCGATAGGTATCGAGTTAGATAGAGAAATTAGCGTTATTTCCGATGATGAAGAATTCACTTATCGTTACAAAGATTATGAACTTGAAAACTTATTACTAGATATGAAAGGTGAACACCAAAAAGAAAATGCAGCATTAGCAATAACAGCACTTATTGAAATGTATGAATCTAATATAGTAGATTTAGATTTTAATAAGATGATAAATGGTATAGAATCTGTAAGTTGGATAGGTAGAATTGAACAAGTTAAGGAAGAACCAATCATCATTTTAGATGGTGCACATAATGTAGAAAGTGTAGAAGCATTAACAGATACATTAAAAAAATATTATAAGATAGATAACATAGATATACTATTTTCAGCTATTCAAGGTAAACCATTACATGAAATGTTGGATCAACTTACTACGATTGCCTCAACGATGTATATTACTGAATTTGATTTTCCAAAGGGTTTAACAAAGGAAGAAATATACGAAGAATTACAATATGATGATAAAGAAATCATTTATGATTATGTTGACTTTATTGAAAACTATAACGGCGAAGGTTTAATAATTACGGGTAGTTTATATTTTATTAGTGACGTTAAAACTAAGGTTAAATTTTAATTATTTGCATCTAAGTTAATTAATATATTTTGTTTTGCTGGAAGGAGAAGTTTAATTTGAATAAAGACATTAAGTATCCACAATTGAGGCTATTGATTGATGTCATCGGTTCATTAGCAGCAGTAGGCTTTGTAATTATGATGGTATTCGGTAGTTATTTTAAAAATGACACAACTGGTTTTGAATTAGGAATCAATTTAACAGGAGAACTTATGCCAGTATCTATGACATTTTTAAGTATTGTAATTATTTGTGCGGTAGCTTCTATCGTCTTGCAAAGAATTAAATAATCCGGCTTTTTATGCAAAAGAGAGTGGACAGTAATCGAATTTTTAATGGAAAATTCGTGGTCACACCTAAATGAAAAAAGTCTGAGACACCTATTTTTGTCTCAGACTTTTGTTTTATTTATTTACGTATTCTGCAATTGCATCTCTTAAAAACTGCGTACCACCCTTAACGTGTTTATCATAATATGCAGTAAATCGTTCGTCTGCGATATACATTTCGGCTAACCCGAGATGTGCCTCTTTCGTGTATCTTGGCCAAGTGTAAGTCAGCCATTGACGATGCTTATCAGCGAGTAATTGCGCCTCTTCTGAAGTTGGGTCTTGTGTTTGATATGCATCTGCGAGTAATTCTAGTATTTCATGCTCTAATTGTTTAAATTGTTGGAAGTCTTTCTCGGACATTCCCATAACTTTCGCATTGCTCTTATCAATCATATCATTACCATATTTTTCTCTTATTTCATCCCCGTAAAGTGCTTCATTTTTATCAATCATGTCTTGTTTAAATCCTTCAAATTTTTCGTTATCATTCATAGTTACCTTTCCTTTATGGTAGGCTAGCGTTTTTTCAATTGTCGTGAGTATTTGGTCTAAACGATCTCGTTTAGCGGTTAATTTACGATGTTGTTCATCTAATGTTTCAATTTGGTTATACGATGGTTCGTTTAGTAATTTTTTTATCTGTTGTAGTGATAAATCTAATTCTCGATAAAAAACAATCTGTTGTAATACATCGACGTGTGTAGTTTGATAAATACGATAACCTGCTTGATTAATTCTTGATGGTTTGAGTAAATCAATTTCATCATAATAACGTAACGTACGTGGACTTACACCTGAAATTTTAGCTAGTTCACTAACTGTGTACTCCATAACATCACCTCCTACAATTGCAATATAAACTATGACGTAACGTAAACCTCAATACTAAAATAGCATATTTTTATACTAAGCATGTTTTTAATAATATTTGCTATTGTATATTGTTCAGTGGTAAGTTTTATGTAGATTAACTAAGGGTCAATAGGGGGATTATAAATGAATTCGTTAGCAAAAATTACAGCCCATGGGAAATATGTTCCGTCTAAAGTAATGACGAATGAAGATTTTGAAAAAATTGTAGAAACTTCTGATGAATGGATACAACAAAGAACCGGTATTAAAGAACGTAGAATTACTGCTGATAACGAATACACGAGTGATATGAGCTATCAGGCAATTTTAAATCTCAAAGAGAAGTACAATGTAGATTTAACTGATGTAGACATGATTATTAACGCAACAATGACACCCGACTATAAAACGCCAAGCGTAGCAGCATACGTACAAGCTAGACTTGGACTTAAACAATGTGGTTCATTAGATATTAATGCAGCCTGCGCAGGTTTTGCTTATGGATTGAATATAGCGAATGGGTTGATTACTTCTGGACAACATAAAAAGGTATTAGTGGTCGGGGCAGAGGCTTTATCAAAAATTACCGATTATAAAGACAGAAATACATGCATTTTATTTGGTGATGGTGCAGCAGCATTTTTAGTAGAATATAGTGAAGATGAAACGAGTTTCATCGCGAGTAGCACAGGTACTGATGGTGAAAAAGGGAAATATCTCTATAGTACAGATCTATCTAATAAGATGTTTGACGAAGACATGGAAAATCCTGGGTATATCGTACAAAATGGTCGCGGTGTATATAAATGGGCAGTTACTAATGTGCCACAAGTTATTCAAAACACATTATCTCAAACTGAATATAGTATAGATGATTTAAATTGGTTTGTACCACATAGTGCGAATGCACGTATGATTGAAGCAATTTGTAAAAAGTCTGGTATCAGTTATGACAAAGCATTAATGAGTTTACAATATTTTGGAAATACCTCTTCTGCAACGATACCTCTCGCAATTGATTTAGCAATGGAGCAACAAAAGTTAAATAAAGGAGATTTAATGTTGCTCGTTGGTTTTGGTGGAGGATTAACTTACGCCTCTACTTTGATAAAATGGACGATTTAATAATACTTAAGTATAGAATTTAGAATATCAATTTCTAGCATTAAGCCCATCAAAGTTTCTGCAAACTTGATGGGCTTAAATTATATCGATAATTAGTTTTGACTTTGCTCGCTTACCTAGGGGGCTGGGTCGAGCCTCGGTCTCGACACACATCCTGCTCCCTCTGGTGTCTCGCAAGCAACATCACTTTTTATATATGATTATTATAAAATATGACAATTACGTAAATTATAAAGTACAACCTCACCAATTTAACGACTTGTCTTTAAATTAAAAGTTTTAACAACTCTCAATTAACTCTACCAATGGTAACTGAAATGATACCACACATATTGAGAAACATTTAGTAGAAACGATTCCAGAAAAAATTTAATATTTTCTATGGTGCTGCCTCTTATCAACTTAAAGCGATGTAAAATCATATTTTATTTAAAGATGTTTGTGTAAATATACAAATAATGATATCATTAAATTAGTTAGGTACCTAACTAATTAGGAGGCAGTTTTCATGAAAGATTTTTATTTATACGATAGTCCTTCTTTTAAAAGACTTAAAAATTTACGACAAGATTATCCAGAGTTAGATCCGAATTCTGTAATGCTTTATTTAGAGTTACAGAAAACTTATAAGTTAATGAAAGAAAAGCACGATAATTTAATGCAACAGTACGAAATATCAGATGCAAAATTTACAATTATGATGTTATTAACTAAAGAACAAGATATGACATTAGCGCCATCACAATTATCAAAAAAGATAGGAAGTAAAAAATCTACTATTACTGGCATTTTAAAAGGGATGGAGAATAAAGGTTTAATTCAAAGAAAGTTATATGAAGAAGACAAAAGAACTAATTATGTACAGCTTACGAAAGAGGGATTAACTGTATTAAAAAAAGTTTTACCAGAAAATTATGAATTAGTATCTAGTATGTTTGAAACTTTCACTTCAGAAGAAAAGGAGACTTTTTATAATTTAATAAGCAAGTTAAAAAATAAATTATTAAAGGATGAGGAAAATGAAGAAGAAAATTGAATTATTAGAAACATATTTAAGTTTGTATATTAACCATCATGAAGTTTTAGAAGATATGGAAAAAGACGGGAATAAATATAAAGTTATTGACGTAAGAAATGCTCCAAAAAAAGTAAAAAAAGATAAAATAAAGAATTCTATTGAAATACCTGCCAAAGAATTGAAAGAGCAGTTAGATACATTATCTAAGGATTACATTTATGTCGTATATGATTGGACAGGTGGCACAATACTAGGAAAGGTTGCACTACTAGAATTATTGAAGAACGACTTTGAAGCTTATGAATTAGCTGGAGCACTTGAGGGATGGAAAGGTATGAACCTCCCACTTGAAGAAGTTTAAGTAATTAAAATAAAAAAATGAGTGAATGTGATGAAAAAAGTTTTGGATGATTTTAGTTCTTATCAATTTATAAAATATGTACTGTCTTATATGGAGATAGATAGTATAGATAGCCCTACTAAAGAAAGATATAACGTTGAATATGAAGCATTTCAATTTTCTGTTCAAAACACAACCTTTAAAAGTCGGTTAGCAAAACAGACACCTAAGAAAAAAGGGTATTTTGTCGCAATATGGCACAAAAACAAGGACAATGTAAATATTCCATTTCATTTCGAAATCATGCAAGACTTTTTAGTGATTAATATATTAGATAAAAACTATAAAGGACAGTTCATTTTTCCGAAAGAACTTTTAAGACACAAAGGCCTCATTACTTCAAATAAACACAAGGGTAAAATGGCATTTCGTGTGTATCCATCATGGGAAACAAATTTAAATAAAACTGCCAGCCAAACGCAAAAATGGCAACTACAATATTTTATAGATATGTCGGAAGAAATGGATTTCATAAAAATGAAGAATCTGTATTTTAATAAATTTTAAAATCGAAAAGAGGCTATAAAATTGAAAATAGCAACATTTCTTATATTAGACCAATATGCTGAATGGGAAGCAACGTATCTAAGTGCAACTTTGAGCAAGAGTGATGAGTGGGAAATACGAACAATCTCAACTCATCAACAAGTTAGGTCAATAGGTGGGTTTAATACGTTAGTAGATTATACATTAGAAAATGATCCTGGTGATGAAGCGTTACTTGTGTTAGTTGGTGGAGATAGCTGGAATATTGAGGACCCTACTGTGACAGAAAAAGTAAAGGATGCTTTTGATAAAGGCATTGCCATTGGGGCAATTTGTGGGGCAGTCGATTATTTAGCACGTTATGGCTTTTTAAATCAATATATTCATACGGGTAACGATCAATCTTTGTGGTCTAATTATGTTAATTATCAACCTGACAAACATTTTGTGTCTCAACAATCAGTTGCGGATGGCAATCTTGTTACTGCTAATGGAACTGCTGCGCTATCATTTACTCAAAAAGTGTTACAATTAGTGAACTTTGATACAACTGAAAATATAGAAAAGCTGACGTATCTATATCAAAATGGCTTCTATCGTTATTGCGAAAAGTATGGTAATCCATATATGTAATATTTTCGTAATGTAAGACAATTATGCATTTTTACTACAAAAATATTTCATAACTGGGACAGTTAAGCACTGAAATTGACCATTTAATGAATTTAATGTCATTAATTGAAAAAAATGATAGAATTTAAATTACATTATTGTTACAACTATGACATGTATTTTACATTCAATAATAAATGACATGTTAATATTAAAAAATTGGTGTGATTCAGTGGAAAGCCCGATATTATTAAAAAGGTTATTGATACCTGTGTACTTTATATTAGTATTTTTATTATTTTTACTTTTTTGTGTGCATATTAAGACAGAGGTATTTGCAATTTATGTTTTGATTTTTATGTTATTTGGTTTAGGTATTGCTTCCATTATTTATAACTATAAAATCAAGCAGTGACAAATAAATAATAAAACCTTCCTTAGGTTTAAAAAAGGCTGGCATAGATTATGTGCCAGCCTTAAATTTATGTTGTAATCCCTATAAACATGTGTAGGAATACATAGATTATGCTTCATACGGTAAACAAATTTCAATATTCAACCTATATTGTATTAAATAATGAAGACAACTAAAATAATTACAATTAATAAAATTGATATCCAAATGACTATATCTTTAATCTTTCCGTGAAGGACTTCAGGTAACATTAGTAAAATAACGCCTAGGATGACAAGTGTTTTTGACAAATAACTTAAAAAGTTAGGGCTGGGCGTTACTGTGTCCCCAATAATAAGTAAAATAATAGCTAAGATAAAAACATATTTTGCGAAAGAACTAAGTTTTTTTAATATTAATTTGCTTTGATCTTTCATTAATAGCCTCCTACAGGTAATTATGTCTTTTTTAGCGTATCATAATGGTACTTTTTCTAATAGTTAATTTATTAAATTAATATCGTTTATTTGACATAAGAATAATGTTTTATTTTAAGATAATGTGATAGTATTTAAAAAAGGGAGGCAAGGAAAAATGTCAGATAAAAAATTCCCAAAAGATGCGATGCGTGTCTTGAAAGAAACGAGTCGTACATTCTATATACCCATTACATTTTTGGAAAAGGAATTAAAACATTCAGTTGCGTCAGCATATCTTATCATGCGTGCGATTGATGAAATTGAAGATCACGAAGATGTTGATAATGACACTAAAAATAAAATATTATTACAAGTCAGTGATTTATTAAAACATTCATTTGATGAAACGCGTTATCAAGAAATATTGAGTCCTGTAAAAGAAAAAATGCCGGAGGTTACTATACGGTTAGGCGATTGGATTGATGCTTGTCCTGATCAAACAGTGTCAATCGTTACGGAATATTCTAGTGAGATGGCTGAAGGCATGGCAAAATGGGCTAAAGCAAATTGGAATGTTCGTACCCGTGAAGAGTTAGACGATTATACATATTACGTGGCAGGCCTTGTCGGAGTGATGTTGTCCGAGTTATGGGAGGTTTGTGCAGGAGAAAAAACAGATCGTGAACTTGCGATTGGTTATGGTCGAGGACTACAAGCCGTAAATATTTTACGCAACGAAGAAGAAGATTATGAGGAACGTGGTGTAAGTTTTGTTCCAGACGATATGAATCGTGATGATTTATTTAAATATGCCGAGGACAATTTGGCGAAGGCTGATGAATATATGACTATGGTACATAAACGCAGTATAAGACTTTTCTGTAAATTACCATTAGCGTTAGCTCATAAATCTTTAAAAGCAATGAAAGATGGACGTGAAAAGATTTCTCGTCAGGAAGTAGAAGAAACAGTAGAAGAAGTAAAAAAAGATTAAATTAATTTTAAGTGGAACTCAGAACTGATCACGGTCATGAGTTCCATTTTTTTGTATTAAAAGTATAAAATTATAAAAGTTTTTAGGAATATGATAATTTTGTTAAGTTTATGATTTATACGTGCTATACTTAGTACGGAGGCGTTCTGATGATTTATATATTATTATTTTGTCCTGTTCTCTTTAGCTTTTTATATCAATTTTGTGAGGTAGAAGATTTATCGTTAAAATATTTATTTCGTCGATCTACATGTGATTATTGTCATCAACCGTTAGGTTTTACTAGTTTAATACCTATTTGGAGTTTCATCCAACTTAGAGGTCGTTCCATTTGTTGTCACCAACGCATTTCAAGAACATATTTGATTGGTGAATTATTCGCACTTATTCCTATAATTTTTTTTTATTTCACTTTTCCTATCAATTCCACTTCTTATTTACTTACATATTTATTTTTACTCACTTTTGCAATCTATGATTTTAAAACTTTCACCTTACCATTACATGTCTTTATTGTATTTAGTTTCTGTGTGTTTTATTTAATTTCAGGTGAGTGGTTATTTTTTATCTTAGTAACGCTTTTATCACACTTATTTTATTTTCTTTGTCATAAAGGTATAGGATATGGTGATATTTTAATATTTTCTATCTTATCTTACATACTTCCATATAACACGTTAGTTATTATGCTTTTATTAACAAGTATTTTAGCCACTATTTTTGGGCTCTATTACCATTTGTGTTTACATCAGAAAAATAAAAAAATACCATTGTTACCATTTGTATTTATAGCTTTCAATATTGCTATACTATTTTAAACAAGGAGATGAAACATCATGAGAATCAATGAATTGGCAGATTATCAAAAGCCAAAAGAACGCATGCTTAATCATGGTGCCTCTGAATTGTCTCATGCTGAATTGTTAGCAATTCTAATTAATACAGGGCGAAAAGGATATTCAAGTTTAGACATTGCACATGAATTATTGAGATCAGTCAGTAATTTAAAGGAATTAAAGTCACTTTCATTAAATGATCTAAATCAAATCAAAGGAGTAGGAGTATATAAAGCATTAACATTAAAGGCGGCATTTGAACTTGGGGAGCGTATGCATTCAGGTAGTGTTGAAGAAAAGGTTCAAATCAATTCACCAAAAGATGTCGCTAATTATATGATGGCTAAAATGGAGCATTTAAAACAGGAACAACTTGTAGTGTTATTTTTAGATGCTAAAAACGTTGTGTTTAAACAAAAGATAATATTTATTGGTACATTAAATTCTTCAATTGTGCATCCTCGTGAAATATTTAATGAAGCCATTAAACAATCTAGTCATTCAATAATACTCATTCATAATCATCCTTCAGGAGAGGTCACGCCTTCTAATGAAGATATCGAGACAACAAAAAGACTCATCCAATGCGGTGCAATCATAGGTATTGAGATTTTAGATCATATTATTATAGGGGACCATCAATATCTAAGTTTAGCTGAAGAGGGATATATTGATTGAAATTTTGAAATAGATAGACAGAAATCGAATTTTCTGACAGAGGTTTCGTAGCCACTTTTAAATGATAAAGAGTCTGAGACAATTATTTTTGTCCCAGACTCCTACAGATATAGTGGGTTTTTAATTTGAATAGTAAAGATTATTTAAACGTTGAGACAATTAGATACTAGATTTCACATCATAAATTAACTGATTGATATCTACATTGAAATAATCTAGCGCGTATAATGCACCTTGATAAGCTAAATAAAGGCATAAAAGTACAAGACCTATATATATTAAAGCTCTTATAATCGAAACGCTAACTCTAAATAATAAAATAACTAAGAGTGCGATAAGTATGATAGTTAGCACGCTCATGATATATTCACTCCTTTATGTATATCATACAGTTTACAAGACCAATTGACATCGGTCTATGGTAATGTTTGAATTACGCCCATAGACTGATGTAGTTATATACTTATAGAATTTATAATATGATAGTATATTAGAAATGGAGGGTGGTTCATGCGTTTTATATTTAGGTTAATAAAGAATATTATTGCTATCATTGCGATATTGATGATTGTCTTTTTCGCTATGAGATACGCACCAGTTTTAAAAGATCAAGCATGGAACCCAGTTCATAATGAAGAACCATCTATGAATAAGAACGCACCAAACTCACAAATGACCGGTGGCGAAAGGTATACGGTCGAAGATAATGATTTATTGAATAATGTACCATTGAGCCAAGTTAAAAATGTGTTCAATTTTATTGATAAGAGAGAGTTTATGTCAGTATCTGGCATAGGACGTATGGGGTATAATGATAAATATTTAGCAGGCCAAAGAGATGATAAATTTATTATATATAAATTTGGTTCAGATTCTATCAGAGTATATAAAACTGAAATTGAAATGCAACAAGACTTAAATAAAATGGGTCAAAATATTGAGTTAAAACCACCATCAAGCTTTGAGTAACACATTTGAATTATACTATAAAATGCGTTAGCCTTAATACAGTAAATTATTAAAAGGTTGGTGTGTAATGATGAGTGAAAAATCTAGCGAGAAAAAAGCTGATGAACAAGCAAAAGCACAAAATCTATTTGCACGTTGGCGTAAAGATGAAACTTTATATAAAGAAGATGAAAAGGATTCAAACGAATCTAAAGAAACAGATGAATCTAAAGAGGATAATAAATAATATTTTATTAACCAAAATTACAATTTTTCAGATAGCTTAAGAAAGATGGTTTCTCTAACAAGAGACAGCCATCTTTTTTTATTGCAAAATAAAGTGCAACGGTAATCGAATTCGAATCCATTGGTCGAGGGTTAAAGAAATGGTATACTTTGATAGCGTGAGGTAAGTTGAATTTAGAACAAATTTAAACAAGTTATATTTGTTATTCATGCTTGTATTATCGCTAATAGTAATCATATTGATAATATTAATATACATATTTATATTTTTATGGATACATAAATGGTTTTATTTGAAAATTTTTCACATCAAATTATCAAATATAATTTCAAACAATTTTGATATTCATAAATATGGTTAGTGCTTTATTTCATAAGATAAGTAATATAAAATAAGAACAGAACATAATAAGATGGTTAATTGAGGTGTTTAGGTTGTCAAAGTTTTTTAAAAATAACAAAGCGGTTGTTATTTTATGTGCAATCATTCTTTTTATAGCGTTGATTGAGATGTCGTTACGTTCTCAATCACAATCACCAGTTGAACAATATGTGGGTGACTCAGTTTCCTTAGGACAGAGGGTAGTTAGTTATCCTACGCAATTTATCGCTGGTTCAATCGGCAATTTCTTTAATAATGATAAAGATTCTAAAGATGAGTCTGCAAAGTTAAAAAAACTTGAAGCCGAAAATGAAAGATTGAAAGCTGATAACAAGAAATATAAAAAGGAATTGAAAATTGATGATATTTCAAAATATGAGCCGATATCAAGTACAGTTTTGGCAAGAAATCCTGATCAATGGATGAACAAATTAGTAATCAATCAAGGTGCTAAAAATGGAATAGATAAAAATATGGCCGTAATGACTTCGAAAGGTTTAGTAGGTCGTATCACAAAGGTCAACCAATTCTCCTCTCAAGTTGATTTAATTACTACGAAAGCACGTTCCAATCGTTTATCTGTAAACATACAACATAAAGGTAAGAATGTGTTCGGTTTAATCGATCATTACGATTCTAAAAATGAAGAGTTAGTCATTTCAGATGTCGATAATAAAGATAAAATCAAAAAAGGGGATAAAGTTGTTACAAGTGGTTTAGCTGATCAACTTCCAAAAGGTATTTACATAGGTGAAGTTACTAAAGTTCAAAATGACGAATATGGTTTATCAAAACAAGTCAAAATAAAAACAGCAGCTGACTTATCAGATTTAAATCATGTATATGTCGGAAAGAGAGATCCTGATACATTACCAAAAGAAGAAAGTGGGGACAAGTAATGCGTACGTTATCCTACTTCTTAATTGGTTTAATATTATTTTACATTGATACGATTATTGGTTTAGTCATACCAATGCAAATCAATGATAAAGCAATCATCTTTGTACCACATTTAACATTAATGTATCTTTTAATGCTATGCATTTATCGTAGTTTTGGTGTATCTATTGTATTATCTATTATCTTGGGATTAATGGCAGATTTATATTTTGGAAGTTTTTATGGGTTATATCTATTTGGATATATATTACTCGTAGTGATGATGGACTTTTTCTTCAAAACATTTTATAGAGATCATGGAATGATATTTATAGTAGTGTTATTTGGAACTATGGTTTTTGAAGTATACAGTGGTGTTATTTATAGTATTTTAGGTATCGTTGATATGAACGTAGTCAATTTCATATTATTTAGAATGATTCCAACATTTATCTTGAATTTTATTTTATTATTGATTTTATTTCCAATTATCAAGAAATTTACATCGAAAATGCAATTCAAGATTGACAGTAAGAATAGCTGATGCTAAAATGCAGTAGTTGAGTAGTTTATAGCTACATACAACCGCTCAAATACAGGTTTAAGTACATTCAATGTCACCTGCATTTGGCGTGACTTAAATTATAGGAGGTGCAAAGTATGTTTGCTATTATTGAAACAGGCGGTAAACAAGTTAAAGTTGAAGAAGGTCAAGAGATCTTTGTAGAAAAATTAGCTGCAAACGAAGGTGATTCTTTCACTTTCGATAAAGTACTATTTGTAGGTGGAGACGCAGTGAAAGTTGGTGCGCCAACAGTTGAAGGTGCTTCAGTTTCTGCTACAGTGCAAAAGCACGGTCGCGGTAAGAAAATCACTGTTTTCACTTATAAACGTCGTAAAGACTCTAAGCGTAAACAAGGTCATCGTCAACCTTACACTAAATTAACAATCGACAAAATCAACGCATAATTATGATTAAAGTTGATGTTACATTAAATGACGATGGTCAAGTAACAGACGTGATTATGGATGGTCATGCAGAAGCTGGCGATTACGGACATGATCTCGTGTGTGCTGGTGCTTCAGCAGTTCTATTTGGTAGCGTGAATGCTATTATGGGACTAACGACTGAAAAACCAGATATCGATTACGCCGATGATGGAGGATACTTCCACATCAGAAGTGTTGATACAAACAATGAACAAGCGCAATTAATTCTTCAAGCTATGCTCGTATCGTTACAAACTATTGAAGAAGACTATAAAGAAAATATTAGATTAAATTATAAGTGAGGTGCAACCAAATGTTAAAATTAAACTTACAGTTCTTCGCATCTAAAAAAGGGGTAAGTTCTACAAAAAACGGCCGTGACTCAGAATCAAAACGTTTAGGTGCTAAACGTGCTGACGGTCAATACGTAACTGGTGGTTCAATTCTTTTCCGCCAACGTGGTACTAAAATTTATCCTGGTGAAAATGTAGGTCGTGGTGGAGACGATACATTATTCGCTAAAATCGACGGCGTTGTTAAATATGAACGTAAAGGTCGCGACAAAAAACAAGTTTCTGTATACGCAGCAGCTGAGTAATTTTTGTCTTCGGTAACACCAGAAGTTATACTTCTGGTGTTTCTTTTTTGTCTTTATTTTCTACAAAGCTAGATAATGCTATAATAAAAAAGATACGATAAAAGTAAATTGAGAAAAAGAGGTGAAATCATGTTTGTCGATCAAGTTAAAATATCACTTAAAGCAGGTGATGGTGGTAATGGTATAACTGCCTATAGAAGAGAAAAATATGTGCCGTTTGGAGGCCCAGCTGGTGGCGATGGTGGAGACGGTGCAGATGTCGTGTTTGAAGTAGATGAAGGTTTAAGTACCTTATTAGACTTTAGATACCAAACTCATTTCAAAGCTAAACGTGGCGAAGGCGGACAAAGTAGTAATATGCATGGTAAAAATGCAGAAGATTTAGTATTGAAAGTACCACCTGGCACAATTATTAAGAGCTTAGAAACAGAAGAAGTATTAGCCGATTTAGTTGAGCATGGCCAACGTGCTGTGGTTGCTAAAGGAGGTCGCGGTGGTCGTGGAAATTCACGATTTGCATCACCAAGGAACCCTGCACCTGATTTTAGTGAAAATGGTGAACCAGGTGAAGAAATTGATGTCACATTAGAACTGAAATTACTTGCAGATGTCGGATTAGTTGGTTTCCCAAGTGTAGGTAAATCAACATTATTGTCAATAGTTTCAAAAGCAAAACCAAAAATCGGTGCTTATCATTTTACAACGATTAAGCCTAATTTAGGTGTGGTATCTACGAAAGATAATAGAAGTTTCGTCATGGCAGACTTACCAGGTTTAATCGAAGGTGCGTCAGATGGCGTAGGGCTTGGACATCAATTTTTACGACATGTTGAACGTACGAAAGTAATAGTACACATGATTGATATGAGTGGTTCAGAAGGTAGAGATCCTTTTGAAGACTATAAAGTGATAAAAGAAGAATTAAAAGCCTATGAGCAACGATTAGAAGATCGCCCTCAAATCTTGGTGGCGAATAAAATGGACATGCCAGATGCAGAGGATAATTTAGAATTATTTAAAGAACAATTAAATGATGAAACAATGCAAATTATACCTATGTCTACTTTCAAACATGATCACATTGATGAGTTGCTATACACAATTGCTGACAAATTAGAAGAAGTGAAAGACATAGATTTCACCAAAGTTGACGATGAAGCAATGGGTATTAACCGTGTGGTTTATAAACATACGCCAGATCAAGATAAATTTACAATTACACGTGATGATGATGCTGCTTATGTAGTAAGTGGTAAATCGATTGAACGTATATTCAAGATGACTGACTTTAATAGTGAACCAGCAGTACGTCGATTTGCACGTCAAATGCGCTCTATGGGTATTGATGATGCCTTACGTGCACGTGGCTGTGAAAATGGCGATATCGTAAGAATCTTAGGTGGAGAATTCGAATTTGTTGAATAGGAGTGCTAAATATGGACACAAACGATCATAAAAAGTTTTATTTAATTAGAGAAGACGTACTTCCAGAATCGGTTGTTAAAACACTTGAAATTAAAGATGCTTTGAAGAAAGATCCATCACTGTCCATATTTGAAGCTGTTAAACAACATAACTTATCGAGAAGTGCATTTTATAAATATCGAGATACAATTTTTCCTATTGATGACAAAAAAGAAGAAACGAGAGAATTTACATTAATTCTATATGTTAACGACATGGTTGGTATGTTAGCGAATGTACTTAATAAGTTATCCAGTTTAAGCCTATCAGTACTGACGATACATCAAAGTATCCCGATGGAAGGCAGAGCAACTATTACGCTTTCATTAGATGCACAAGCAACAGATTTGGAAATTGATGATATTATGGAATCTATAAAAACCATTGACCATATTTCTAAAGTAGAATTAATCAGTATGTCAATGTAAGGGAGTAAAATAGATGTATGCATATGTAAAAGGAACTTTAACAGAATTATATCCAACACATGTTGTTGTTGAAACGGGTGGAGTTGGTTATGAAATACAGACACCCAATTCCTATCGATTTCAGAAATATTTAGATAATGAATTAAAAATCTTTACGTCTTTAATCGTACGTGAAGATGCTCAGTTACTTTATGGTTTTATAAATCAAGAAGAGAAAGAGATGTTTCTAAATTTAATTAAAGTAACTGGTATTGGACCAAAATCTGCGCTTGCTATATTAGCAACGAGTACGCCAAACGAAGTTAAAATAGCAATTGAAAATGAAAATGATGCGTACCTCACTAAATTTCCAGGTATCGGAAAGAAAACAGCACGACAAATCGTTTTAGATTTAAAAGGTAAAGTTCAAGTTAATGATACAGAAGAACAACAAGTGCTAACTCACGAAGAAACGTCTGATCAATCACCGTTAATCGAAGAAGCGTTACTTGCTCTAGGTGCGTTAGGTTATTCAAAACGAGAACTTACAAAGGTGGAAAAAGCCTTAAATAAAGAAACAGTTGAGTCTGTAGATGACGCAGTTAAACGCGGTTTACAATTACTCGTTTCTTAATATGATAAATTATGTATTATAAGGGGGATTAAACATGGATGATCGAATGGTAGATCAATCATTACATGATGACGAATCTAACTTTGAATTGTCGTTAAGGCCAACCAAATTAAGACAATATATCGGTCAATCAACTATAAAGTCAAATCTAGAAGTTTTTATTAAAGCAGCTAAAATGAGACAAGAACCATTAGATCACGTGTTGTTATTTGGTCCCCCTGGGTTAGGTAAAACGACATTATCAAATATTATAGCGAACGAGATGGAAGTCAATATGAGAACAATAACGGGTCCTTCCATTGAACGACCTGGTGATTTAGCAGCAATATTATCTGGATTACAACCTGGCGATGTTTTGTTTATTGATGAAATACATCGCTTGAGTAGTGTCGTTGAAGAAGTATTATATTCAGCAATGGAAGATTTCTTCTTAGATATTGTCATTGGAAAAGGCGAGGAAGCACGTAGTATTCGTATAGATTTGCCACCATTTACACTCATAGGAGCTACAACGAGATCAGGTAGTTTATCAGCACCTTTACGTGATAGATTTGGTGTTCATCTAAGATTAGAATATTATAAAGAACAAGATTTGAAAGAAATTATATTGCGAACAGCAGAAGTACTTGGTACTCAAATTGATGATGAAAGTGCGAGTGAATTAGCTAAGAGAAGTAGAGGCACACCACGTGTTGCCAATCGTTTACTTAAAAGAGTGAGGGATTTTCAACAGGTGGAAGATGATGACTATATTAAAATTCGTACCACAAAGCGTTCTTTAGAGTTGCTGCAGATTGATGATGAAGGTCTTGATTATATTGATCATAAAATGATGAATTGTATATTAAAGCAATACAATGGTGGACCAGTTGGTCTAGATACGATTGCTGTATCAATTGGTGAAGAACGTGTGACCATTGAAGATGTTTATGAACCATTTTTAATTCAAAAAGGTTTCCTTGAGCGCACACCGAGAGGACGTAAAGCGACGGCATATGCGTTCGAACATTTTAATATGCATGGAGAGAGGGAATAATTTGGAAATTGAAGCATTTGATTATGATTTACCGGAATCTTTAATCGCTCAAACCCCATTGAAAAATAGGGATCAAAGTCGATTGCTTGTTTTAGGCAGATCTACTGGAGAAACAGAGCATAAACAGTTTAAAGATGTTATTGATTATTTTGAGAAAGGCGACACGCTCGTTCTTAATGATACACGTGTAATGCCAGCACGATTATTTGGGCTAAAAGAAGAAACTGGCGCAAAGGTAGAAATGTTAATGTTAAACCAAATCGAAGGCAACGATTGGGAAGTATTACTTAAACCAGCTAAACGTGTCAAAATAGGTCAGGTTTTAACATTTGGAGAAGGCAAAATAAAGGCTGAATGCGTTGAAGAACTAAATCAGGGCGGTCGTATTATGCGTTTACACTATGAAGGTATTTTACAAGAACGTTTAGATGAATTAGGAGAAATGCCATTACCTCCATATATTAAAGAACGTTTAGATGACCCTGATCGATACCAAACTGTATACGCTAAAGCGATTGGTTCAGCTGCTGCACCAACAGCAGGATTACACTTTACAGATGCATTGTTGGAACAAATTCGTGAAAAAGGCGTAAACATTGCCTTTATAACGTTGCATGTAGGTTTAGGCACATTTAGACCTGTAAGTGTTGATAATATAGATGACCATGAAATGCATAGTGAGTATTATCAAATGGATCAACAAACTGCAGACTTATTAAATGATACAAAAGCACGTGGTAAAAAGATTGTGTCAGTTGGTACAACGACAACACGAACGCTTGAAACTATTATGCAAAATCATACAGAATTTAAGGCGCAAAGTGGTTGGACAGATATATTTATCTTCCCAGGATTTCAATACAAAGCAATAGATGCACTTATCACAAATTTCCATTTGCCAAAATCAACGCTCGTAATGTTAGTTTCAGCGTTTAGTACACGTGATAATATATTAAATGCATATAAAGAAGCAGTGGAGATGAAATATAGATTCTTTAGTTTTGGAGATGCTATGTTAATCATATAGTGAAAGGATTGAAATAAAATATGCCAGCAGTGACATATGAACATATAAAAACATGTAAACAATCTGGCGCTCGATTAGGAATCGTTCATACACCGCATGGTTCATTTGAAACGCCGATGTTTATGCCTGTAGGAACAAAAGCGACAGTTAAAACAATGAGCCCTGAAGAACTACATCAAATGAATGCTAAGATTATCCTTGGAAACACCTATCATTTGTGGTTACAACCGGGAAATGATATTATTAAAAAGAGTGGGGGCTTGCACCAGTTTATGAACTGGGATGGTCCTATACTGACGGATTCAGGCGGATTTCAAGTATTTAGTTTAAGTAATTTACGTAATATTACTGAAAAAGGTGTTGAGTTTAGACATCATACCAACGGTTCGAAATTATTTCTAAGTCCTGAGAAATCAATGCAAATTCAGAATGATTTAGGCTCAGATATAATGATGGCATTTGATGAGTGTCCACCAATGCCATCAGAGTATCAATATGTAAAGGACTCACTAGAAAGAACGACACGTTGGGCTGAAAGATGCTTGAAAGCACATCAAAGACCTGAAGATCAAGCTTTATTTGGAATTATTCAAGGTGGAGAATATAAAGATCTTCGTCAACAAAGTGCCGAAGAACTTGTAGCATTAGATTTTCCTGGCTATGCAATTGGTGGTTTGTCTGTAGGTGAACCGAAACCAGTAATGTATGATATGGTTGAACATACTGTACAATTCATGCCAGAAGATAAACCACGTTATTTAATGGGTGTTGGATCACCTGATGCATTAATCGAATGTAGTATACGTGGTATGGATATGTTTGATTGTGTATTGCCGACAAGGATTGCGCGTAACGGCACTTGCATGACTTCACAAGGTAGACTGATCGTAAAGAATGCCAAATATGCGGAAGATTTACGACCGCTTGATGAAGCATGTGATTGTTATACTTGTAGAAATTATAGTCGTGCTTACATAAGACACTTAATCAAGGCAGATGAAACATTTGGTATTCGTCTGACAACGTATCACAACTTACACTTCCTCTTAAAGATGATGGAAGATGTAAGACAAGCAATTCGTGAAGATCGTCTTCTAGATTTCAAAGAAGAATTCTTCGAACAGTATGGGCTCAATGTAGACAACCCTAAAAACTTTTAGAAAGGAGTTTTATAATAATGAATACATTACAGTTTATTTTTCCTGTCTTATTAATCGTATTAATGTATTTCTTAATGATTCGTCCACAACAAAAGAAAGCAAAACAGCATCGTGAAATGATCAATCAAATTGAATCAGGTCAACGCGTAACTACAATTGGTGGTATTAAAGGTACAGTACGTAGTGTTGATGAAACAACTGTTGTATTAACTTTAAATGGCAGTGGCACTGAAGTTACTTTAGAAAAACCAGCAATCAAACAAGTTGATCCTTCATAGTTGTAAAACTGAAGGTTCACGAAGAATAAATGTGTAAAGTGTTTAAGACATTGATATTACACATATTAAAATAAACGATGATTTCTACAGCTATTTGTAGAGGTCATCGTTTTTGTATTTGTTCAAATTTATTCACTTTTACTGGAAAATATCATTTTATATTTCAAAAAAACAAAATGGATGAGTGGTATATTTGGTCATTGTTTATTTTGATTTGCTTTTAAGGAAATTGACAATACATGTTATACTATAGTAGTTGTCATTTTTATTAAATTTACCAAAAGTGATACAATGACGCATGTTCAATCGAAAGGATTGTAAAAATGATTTCATGTGTTTGTTTTTACAAACAATGTAATATGTTAAGATATATATCGCCGTTAGAAAATCATAATTATAGACTTTAACTTGCAATATTATGATTTAATCGAGTATTCTTAAAACATAAGCTTACAATGAGGTGTTCAAGTGAAGAAAGGTAGTAGAATAGTTGCGTTCTTATTACTTGTAGTTCTATTGTTCGCGGGCATGGGACTTACATATAAAAAGGTAGTAAAAGATGTAAACCTTGGTCTAGATTTACAAGGTGGTTTCGAAGTATTATATCAAGTTAACCCTCTTCAAAAAGGCGATAAGGTAGACGATAAAGCAGTAAAAGCAACTGCAAAAACGCTAGAAAATCGTGTCAACGTCTTAGGGGTCTCGGAGCCGAAGATTCAAGTCGAAGATAAAAACAGAATCCGTGTTCAACTTGCCGGAGTTAAAAATCAATCACAGGCGAGAGATATTTTATCTTCACAAGCTAACTTAACGATTCGTGATGCTAATGATCACGTAATGTTAACAGGTAAAGATCTGAAACAGGGCTCTGCGAAGCAAGAATTTAAACAAAATACGAACCAACCCGCTGTTACATTTAAAGTAAAAGATAGCGATAAATTTAGAAAAGTTACAGAAAAAATTTCTAAAAAACGCGAAAATATGATGGTTGTGTGGTTAGATTACGAAAAAGGCGATTCTTATCATAAAGAGAAAAAGAAAGAAGAAAACCACAAAAAGCCTAAATACGTATCTGCCGCTTCCGTAGATAAACCAATTAATTCAGACAGCGTTGAAATTTCTGGTAACTTCAATGGTGAAGAAGGCGTTAAAAAGGCCAAACAAATAGCTGATTTATTAAATTCTGGTTCATTACCAGTAGATTTAAAAGAGATTTATTCAAACTCAGTGGGAGCACAATTTGGTCAAGATGCCTTAAATAAAACAGTGTTTGCTTCACTTATTGGTATTGCGGCAATTTACTTATTTATGATTGGGTTCTATCGATTACCGGGTCTCGTTGCAACAATAGCGTTAACTGCTTATATTTACTTAACGTTATTAGCATTTAACTTTATTTCCGGTGTGTTAACATTACCTGGTCTTGCTGCCCTTGTGCTTGGTGTAGGTATGGCTGTCGATGCTAATATCATTATGTACGAACGGATAAAAGATGAACTCAAGATTGGTCGAACGCTTAAACAAGCGTATAAGAAAGCAAATAAAAGCTCTTTCTTAACAATCGTCGATGCACAGTTAACCACTGTCATTGCTGCAGCAGTACTATTCTTCTTCGGTGAAAGTTCAGTAAAAGGTTTCGCAACAATGTTATTATTAGGTATTTTAATGATCTTTGTTACAGCAGTATTCTTATCACGAGGTTTATTATCATTACTCGTTTCATCAAACTTCTTTAAGAAATCAAAATGGTTGTTTGGTGTTAATAAGAAGAATGTTCATGATATCAACGAAGGTAAGGATGTTCACGATTTAAAAACACCTTACGAACGCATCAATTTCATGAAATTAGCTAAACCATTACTTTCTTTAAGTGTTTTAATATTACTTGTAGGAACGATTATTTTATTCATTTTCAAATTGAATTTAGGTATCGATTTCTCAAGTGGTACACGCGTTGATTTTGACTCGAAAGATCAAGTTAGCGATAAAAAGGTAACGAAAGTATTGGAACAAAAAGATTTCAAACCTGATCAGGTTTCTATAGGTGGTAATGGCAAGCAAGGTACTGTTCAATTTAAAAAGGATTTATCAAAAGATGAAGTCTCTAAAGTTAAATCAACGATTAAAGATGAATTTGGTAAAGATCCTTCAGTCAATACGGTATCACCAGTTATTGGTCAAGAACTTGCTAAGAACGCAATGTTAGCACTTGCGTATGCTGCAATTGGTATTATCTTGTATGTCACATTCAGATTCGAATGGCGCATGGGCTTAGCCTCAATCTTGTCATTATTACACGATGCCTTTATGATTGTTGCTGTATTCAGCTTATTCCGACTTGAAGTCGACATCACATTTATCGCTGCTGTGTTAACGATTATCGGTTATTCTATCAACGACACAATCGTTACATTCGATAGAGTAAGAGAAAACTTACGAAAAGTTAAAGTGATTACTGACAAGTCACAAATTGATGATATTGTGAATAGATCAATACGTCAGACAATGACACGTTCAATCACTACAGTATTAACTGTTGTAATTGTAGTTATAGCACTACTTATTTTAGGTGCAAGCAGTATCTTTAATTTCTCATTAGCATTATTAATCGGATTAATTTCAGGTGTATTCTCATCTGTCTTCGTCGCTGTTCCTTTATGGGGCATTATGAAAAAACGTCAGTTGAAAAAATCAGATAACAACAAATTAGTTGTTCATAAGAAGAAAAAATCAAACGACGAAAAAATCCTCGTTTAATAATCAGATGAAGCCATAATTCATGATAAATCATGAATTATGGCTTTTTAATTTAAATGAAATAAATACAATAAGTAACGGCACTGGTAAACTACTTTTTATTTTAGGTTATCTTTTGTATAATGGCTTGTGGAAACGAGGGAGAGACGTATGATTAAATCTAAATTTAATTGGGATATTCAAACACCCGAAACTGAAATATCAGAAGAAGTTGCATCTAAGTTTAAGTTATCTCCAATAGTCAAGAAAATATTAGAAAGCAAAGGTTTCATTGCTGAAGATACGATTGACTCAATACTATCAGGTACACAAACATTACATGATCCATGGCAACTCAGCGATATGTCAAAAGCAGTAGAACGTATTAACTTTGCTATTGACCAAAATCAAAAGATATTAGTTTATGGAGATTATGATGCAGATGGTGTGACATCAACCACAATACTAGTAAATACGCTTAAAGAACTTGGTGCACACGTTGGCTGGTATATACCAAATCGTTTTTCAGAAGGTTATGGACCAAATGAAATGGCCTTTAAAAATGCATATGATGAAGGTATATCACTTATTATCACCGTAGATAATGGCATCCAGGGTCACGATGAAATTCAAATGATACAAGAATTAGGCGTTGACGTTATTGTCACAGACCATCATGAAATCGGTAGAACTTTACCGAATGCTCATTCAATCATACATCCAATGCATCCTGATTTTGATTATCCTTTTAAATATCTATGTGGTGCGGGCGTAGCTTATAAATTAGCACAAACTTTATTATCACAACCGCCGTCATACTTTGTAGGTTTAGTGGCTATAGGGACAATAGCTGATTTAGTTTCTTTAACTAATGAAAATAGAACACTGGTTAAACAAGGTTTAGAAGTATTAAATGATCATTGTCCACCTTCAATCAAGTCCATTTTAAAGCAAGCTGCTTATAATGATGATATTAATGAAGAAACGGTCGGTTTTGTAATTGGCCCAAGACTTAATGCAGTGGGCAGACTTGAAGATGCGGGACTTGCAGCTGAATTATTAATGTCAGACTCTGAAGACGAGGCAGAATTTCTCGCTGAACAGGTAGAATTCTTTAATCAAGAACGTAAAGATATTGTTGCAAAAATCACAGAACAAGCTTTAGAAATGGCTGAGACACAAGTTCAACAAGGCAATAAGTTCTTACTACTTGCCGAAAGAGATTGGCATGAAGGTGTGCTAGGTATCGTTGCATCAAAAATAGTCGAAACATATCATTTACCTACATTGATATTGAATATTGATGATATTCAAGACCATGCGAAAGGTTCAGCTCGAAGTATCGCTCAAGTTTCGATGTTTGAAATATTAAATAGTCATTCAGATTTAATTTCTAAATTTGGTGGTCATCATATGGCAGCTGGTATGACTATGCCTATTGAAAATGTAGAGCCGTTACAAGAAGCGTTAAATGCATGGATGGATCAACTTGCTGAAACAACATCATTAGAACCAAGTAAAAAGGTAGACGTGCAAATTAATGAATCTGAGATAACGATTGATAACATTCGTGATATTGAAAGGTTGCGACCATTCGGTACTGATTTTGCAAGCCCTTGCTTTGAATTACAAGATGTTAACGTACATCAAGCGAAAGGTATCGGCCAAGATAAAAGACATTTAAAACTCGTAATAGGTCAAAGTCAACTTCAAGCCCTCTATTGGCAAAATGGTAAACTCGTACACGAATTAGGGCAACAACAACCTATCAATGTTATCGGTACATTACAAATTAATGAGTGGAACGGTCATCAATCTCCTCAATTTATGATTCAAGATCTAGCAAGTAATAATTTACAAGTGTTGGATTACCGTAGTAAAAATAAAACAACCAATTTCGAGGAAAATGATACAGAAGTTGCATATTTTATCCATGAAAAAAGTGAAAAATTGGGTGAGCATTATTATTTCTATGGCGAATATGTGCCACGCGATTACGAAAAATATGTACTTAGAGATTTACCTGCGACAATTAAAGAATTGCAAGTTACTTTACAAATGATTAACGCTTCACAAATTTATCTCGTCTTAAATCATAAGCATTCAGTATATTTTGACGGTATGCCAAAGATTGAAACCTTTAAGCAATGTTATAAAGCGCTCATTGCTAAGCAAGAGACAGATTTATCGAAAGATGGGATGCAACTTTGCAATTATTTAAATATTAAGCCTGAGTTACTGAAGTTCATTCTGAAAGTATTTATCGATTTAGAATTTATCCAACAGCAAGAGGGTATAATTAAAATAAATCATTCTTCTGAAAAGACGGCGATTGAATCAAGTCAATTTTACCAAGCACGCCTTGAAAGAATTGAAGTAGAGAAAAGATTGTTGTATGAAGATTTCGGTAATCTGAAACAATGGATTAGAAATGAAATGAAAGAGAACTAGGAGGAAGTTTGTATGGATTTAAAGCAATATGTATCAGAAGTCAGTGATTGGCCAAAACCGGGTGTAAACTTTAAAGATATTACGACAATTATGGATAACGGTGAAGCTTTTGGTTATGCTACGGATCAAATCGTTGAGTATGCTAAAAATAGAGACGTAGACCTTATAGTAGGTCCGGAAGCACGTGGCTTTATAATCGGCTGTCCAGTAGCGTATTCAATGGGAATAGGTTTTGTTCCAGTGCGTAAAGAAGGTAAGTTACCTAGGGAAGTCGAGCGTTATGAATATGATTTAGAATATGGAACAAATGTCTTAACAATGCACAAAGACGCTATTAAACTAGGTCAACGCGTATTAATTACTGACGATTTATTGGCAACTGGTGGGACAGTAGAAGCCACGATTAAAATCGTTGAAAAATTAGGCGGCATTGTGGTCGGTTTAGCTTTCATAATTGAACTTAAATATTTAAATGGTATTGATAAATTAAAAGATTATGATGTTATGCGATTAATCTCTTACGACGAATAATAGAAAGTGTAAATATTAATTAAAAACCAAGTGATGCCAAAGATGTTGGCGGTCATTTGGTTTTTCTCTATGCCAAATATTTATACACTAAGATGGAAATGTTTCCAATTTAGTTAAATTGCTGTAACGCATTATACAAAATGTTATTTCATCTATTGAACGCATTTATTTATTTAATAACATGTAGTATTATATAACTATTATCAAAAATTATAGAGTAAGAATTATAATGTCATATTAGTAACTTAAACCTAAGGATAATACGTATTCGAAATAGAAATTTGCATTTAGAACTTGTCATCAATCACACTTTCAAGTAACTACTAGGTGCATAATAATAAATACAGTATATGTATTTATTATTATGAAAATCGTACTTTTACTATCGTTATATGGGTAAAACAAGTAAACAATGATATCATGTTAAATTTCTTTCTTATCTTGAATTTTTGTAATAATATGACAGATAAATATTGAAATTGATGTTTAAAATAGAATGGGGGGTCTCAAATGAATAATGAATATCCATATAGTGCGGATGAGGTATTATATAAAGCCAAATCATATTTAACAAAAGAAGATTATGAGTTTGTGCTAAAAAGTTATCATATCGCATATGAAGCACATGAAGGACAATTTCGTAAAAATGGCCTTCCATATATCATGCACCCCATTCAGGTCGCAGGTATTTTGACTGAAATGCATTTAGACGGGCCTACCATTGTCGCTGGGTTTTTACATGATGTAATAGAGGATACACCTTATACATTTGATGATGTAAAAGGCATGTTTAATGAAGAAATTGCAGTCATCGTTGAAGGTGTGACTAAACTTAAAAAGGTGAAATACAGATCAAAAGAAGAACAACAAGCTGAAAATCACCGTAAGTTATTTATTGCTATAGCTAAAGATGTGCGTGTCATTTTAGTTAAATTAGCTGATCGTCTACATAATATGAGAACGTTAAAGGCAATGAAAAGAGAAAAACAAATTCGTATTTCTCGAGAGACTTTAGAGATATACGCACCATTAGCGCATCGTTTAGGTATTAATACGATTAAGTGGGAGTTAGAAGATACTTCTTTACGATATATAGATAGCGTGCAATATTTCAGAATTGTCAATTTAATGAGAAAGAAAAGAAGCGAACGAGAAGAATACATTCAAAATGCCATTGACCGTATTAATGTAGATATGACTAAAATGAAAATCGATGGTGAAATTAACGGTAGACCTAAGCATATTTATAGCATTTATAGAAAAATGGTGAAACAGAAGAAGCAATTTGATCAAATATTTGATTTATTAGCTATAAGAGTGATCGTTAATTCGATTAATGATTGCTATGCTGTATTAGGTTTAGTTCACACTTTATGGAAACCTATGCCAGGTAGATTTAAAGACTATATTGCAATGCCTAAACAAAATATGTATCAATCATTACACACCACCGTTGTTGGGCCTAACGGTGATCCATTAGAAATTCAAATTCGTACCTTTGAAATGCATGAAATAGCTGAACATGGGGTTGCTGCGCATTGGGCATATAAAGAAGGCAAACAAGTTACTGACGAATCTCAGAATTTTAATAAAAAACTGAATTGGTTAAAAGAATTAGCCGAAACAGATAATACCACTTCAGATGCGCAAGAATTTATGGAAACACTGAAGTTTGATTTACAAAGTGATAAAGTGTATGCTTTCACGCCTGAAAGTGATGTTATCGAATTACCTTATGGTGCCGTTCCAATAGACTTTGCATATTCGATTCATAGTGAAGTAGGAAATAAGATGATTGGCGCCAAAGTAAATGGTAAAATAGAACCAATCGATTATGTCTTGCAAACAGGTGATATCGTTGAAATTAGAACGAGTAAACATTCATATGGTCCAAGTCGTGATTGGTTAAAAATTGTTAAATCCTCAAGTGCGAAGAGTAAAATTAGAAGTTTCTTCAAAAAACAAGATCGTTCATCGAACATCGAAAAAGGTAAGTTCATGGTCGAAGCGGAAATTAAAGATCAAGGATTTAGAGTTGAAGATGTTTTAACGGATGAAAATATTCAAATCGTAAATGAGAAATATAACTTTACAAATGAAGATGATTTATTTGCAGCAGTTGGGTTCGGCGGTGTGACGTCGTTACAAATCGCAAATAAATTAACAGAAAAGCAACGTATTTTAGATAAACAGAAAGCACTTAACGAAGCACAAGAAATAAGCAAATCAATCCCTATAAAAGACGGCATTACAACTGACAGTGGAGTTTATGTTGAAGGTATTGAAAATGTCTTGATCAAATTATCAAAATGTTGTAATCCAATCCCAGGAGATGATATTGTAGGTTATATCACGAAGGGTCATGGTATAAAGGTACATAGAACTGATTGTCCAAATATTAGAAACGAACAAAACCGTTTAATTAACGTAGAATGGGTGCGTTCTAAAGACTCTTCACAACGATATCAAGTTGATTTAGAAGTTAATGCATATGATAGAAATGGACTACTTAATGAAATATTACAGGCTGTAAATTCTACAAAGAGCAACCTTGTCAAATTTGCTGGTAGATCTGATGTGGATAAAAATGCAGTTATTAATATTAGCGTTATGGTAAAAAATGTAAACGAAGTATACCAAGTTGTAGATAAAATTAAACAGCTCGGAGATGTGTATACCGTCACGAGAGTATGGAATTAGAGGTGCAACATAAATGAAAATAGTGGTTCAAAGAGTAAAAGAAGCAAAGGTTACTAATGAATCCATTGAAAATAGTATAAATCAAGGTTTTTGTTTACTCGTTGGGGTTGGCCAATCTTCAACTAAAGCTGACATAGAGACTTTAGCTAAAAAGATCGCTAATGCACGATTATTTGAAGATGAAAGTGGTAAGTTAAATCTTAATATTCAACAAATTGAAGGTCAGATTCTATCTATTTCTCAATTCACATTATATGCAGATGTTAGAAAAGGAAACCGCCCAGGTTTTGCTAAATCTATGCCACCACAAGAAGCAAAAGAAATGTATGAACAGTTCAATGATGCATTACTTGCTTACGGAATTGAAGTTAAAACAGGTGAATTCGGTACAGACATGCTTGTAGATATCGCAAACGATGGACCTGTGACTGTTATATACGAAAGTCAGGATGGCAAAATAATATGAAAAAAATCATCGCATGGTTAGAGAAACATAATCTTTTAAATTTACCTTCATTAATTATCGCAATTTCTTTTGTTTTCTTTGTAATTTTAATCATTGCATTATTAAATGTTAATGATAAAGATAGTAATAATATTTATGTTACAGAGAACGCTGAGTTAAGAACCGGACCAAGTCCTGTTTATCCTGAATTAAATAAAGTACACCAAGGGCAAAACTTCAACAAAGTAAGTGAACAAGGAAAATGGATTCAAGTAGAGTCATCTAATGGTAAAGAAAAAGGTTGGATTGCTGGGTGGCATACCAACCTCAATATCAAATCTGATGCTAACCCTAACAAAAAACCACTTAAGAAAAAAACAATCGTATTAGACCCTGGACATGGGGGCAGTGATGAAGGAGCTTCCAGTAATACAAATAAAAAAAGTAAAGAAAAGACTTACACTTTGAAAACAGCTAAAGAATTAAAAAAGCTTCTTGAGAAAAAAGGTGCAACTGTAACTATGACACGTAATTCTGATACATATGTGTCACTTGATGATCGAAATATTAAAGGTGATGCTTATATCAGTATACATAACGACGCATTAAAATCAGATAAAGCAAACGGTAGCACAGTTTATTGGTTTAAACAAAATCAACAAACATTAGCCCAAACGTTAAATGCGAGCTTACAGAAAAAAGCATTGTTGACAAATAAAGGTGCAAGACAACAAAACTATCAAGTTTTAAGACAAACTGATATACCAGCTGTATTAATAGAGATGGGCTATATCAGTAATCCAACAGATGAGAATATGATTAAGGATAGATTACACAGACAAATTGTAGAACGTGGCATAGTCGATGGGTTAGAAACTTATTTCTCTGGTTAAATATGTTGCAAATCATTTCAAAAACAGTTAACATATAACTTGAATTCTATATTAAAACCGTTATGATTCTTGAAGACTCACTATGAAACAGGTAGTACAATAATTGTGCGTAGAGACGTAATGCTAGGCTGAAACATTATGCTGAGTAATTTTGGGTTTAAACACAAGAACAGGTGCTTATACAAGCCGTTTAACGAACGTTATTCGTATGAAGTGGGTTACACTTTTTGTTATTGTAACCAATAAGGGTGGCAACACGGAGTTTCGTCCCTTGTATGACTGTATAGTCATGCAAGGGGCTTTTTTATTGTCGAAAAGGAGAGGTTGTTTATGATAAATATTCCTAGAGGGACACAAGATATTTTACCTGAAGAAACCAAAAAATGGCAGTTGATAGAAGCAAAATTACATGAATTAATGAAATTATATAATTATCAAGAAATTAGAACACCTATATTTGAGAGCACTGATTTATTTGCTAGAGGCGTGGGTGATTCAACTGATGTTGTGCAAAAAGAAATGTATACATTTAAAGATAAAGGTGACCGTAGCATTACGTTAAGACCAGAAGGTACAGCGGCTGTAGTACGTTCATATATTGAGAACAAAATGCAAGGTTTACCGAATCAACCAGTTAAACTTTATTATAATGGTCCAATGTTCCGTTATGAACGTAAACAACGCGGACGTTATAGACAATTTACTCAATTCGGTGTAGAAGCAATTGGTGCTGAGAATCCAGCAATTGATGCCGAAGTATTAGCGATGGTTATGCATATATATCAATCATTCGGTTTAAAACATTTGAAACTTGTAATTAATAGTATTGGTGATATTGATTCACGTAAAGAATACAATGAAGCGTTAGTTAAACATTTTGAACCTGTGATAGGCGAGTTTTGTTCTGATTGCCAATCTAGACTACACACGAATCCAATGAGAATACTAGATTGTAAAGTAGACCAAAATCATGAAGCCATTCAAAATGCACCAAAAATTAACGATTATTTAAACGAAGAATCAAAAACATATTTTGCAAATGTAAAACAGTATTTAGATGAGCTCGATATTCCATATGTAGAAGATTCAAACTTAGTTCGTGGATTAGATTATTACACGCACACTGCATTTGAACTAATGATTGATAATCCTGATTATGATGGTGCAATCACAACGCTTTGTGGTGGGGGACGCTATAACGGATTATTAGAGTTATTAGATGGTCCAAGTGAAACAGGCATTGGCTTTGCATTTAGTATCGAACGTTTATTGATGGCTTTAGAAGAAGAAGGCATTGATCTTGGTGTTGAAAATAATTTAGATCTCTTCATCGTTACGATGGGAGAAGAAGCTGATGATTATGCCGTACAATTGTTAAATAAATTACGCCACAACGGTGTGAAAGCTGATAAAGATTACATGGAACGCAAGATTAAAGGTCAAATGAAACAAGCTGATAGACTGAAAGCTCGCTATACAGTTGTTATTGGAGATCAAGAATTAGAAAACAATCAAATTAACGTAAAACATATGGAATCAGGTAACAGTGAAACAATTCGACTATCTGAAATAGTAAACTTTTTTAATTAATAAGGAGAAGATATAAATGAGTAAACGTACTACGTATTGTGGTTTAGTCACAGAAGAGTATTTAGATCAAGAAATCGTATTAAAAGGTTGGGTACATAACCGAAGAGATTTAGGTGGCCTAATCTTTGTTGATTTACGTGATCGTGAAGGTATTGTTCAAATCGTATTTAACCCTGATTTTTCACAAGAAGCTTTAGCGACAGCAGAAACAGTAAGATCAGAATACATCATTGAAGTTAAAGGTACGGTTAAAAAACGTGATCCTGAAACAGTAAATCCTAAAATTGCTACTGGACAAGTTGAACTTCAAGTTTCACACATTGAAATTATAAATAGATCAGAAACACCTCCATTTGCGATTAATGAGGAGAACCAAAACGTTGATGAAAATATTCGCTTAAAGTATCGCTATTTAGATTTAAGAAGACAAGAATTAGCACAAACATTTAAGATGCGTCATCAAACTACACGTTCAATTAGACAATATTTAGATTCTACAGGATTTTTCGATATTGAAACGCCAGTGTTAACAAAATCAACTCCTGAGGGTGCACGTGACTATTTAGTGCCTTCTCGTGTACACGAAGGTGAATTTTATGCACTACCACAATCACCACAGTTATTTAAACAATTATTAATGATCAGTGGTTTCGATAAATATTACCAAATCGTAAAATGTTTCCGTGATGAAGATTTACGTGCTGACCGTCAACCAGAATTTACTCAAGTCGATATTGAAATGAGCTTTGTCGATCAAGAAGATGTTATGGATATGGGAGAAGAAATGCTCCAAAAAGTAGTTAAAGATGTTAAAGGGGTAGAGGTGCCACGACCATTCCCACGTATGACATATAATGAAGCAATGGCTCGTTTCGGTTCAGATAAACCTGATACACGTTTTGGTATGGAATTGAAAGATGTATCTGATTTAGGTCGCTCTATGGATTTCAAAGTATTTAAAGATACAGTAGAAAATAACGGTGAAATTAAAGCAATTGTAGCAGAAGGTGCTGCCGATCAATATACACGTAAAGATATGGATGGCTTAACAGAATTTGTAAATATTTATGGTGCCAAGGGTCTTGCGTGGGTTAAAGTTGTAGATGATGGATTAAGTGGTCCGATTGCAAGATTTTTCGAAGAAGAAAATGTAGAACAAGTATTACAATTAACTGGTGCTAAATCAGGTGACTTAGTGATGTTCGTTGCTGATAAACCAAACGTTGTTGCTCAAAGTTTAGGCGCTTTACGTATTAAGTTAGCTAAAGAATTAGATCTTATCGACCAATCTAAATTAAATTTCTTATGGGTAACTGATTGGCCATTATTAGAATATGACGAAGATACTAAACGTTACACTGCAGCACATCATCCTTTCACTGCACCAAAAACAGAAGACATTGATAAATTAGAAACTGAACCAGAAAATGCTCAAGCTAATGCCTATGATATCGTATTAAACGGTTATGAACTCGGCGGTGGTTCAATAAGAATTCACGAAGCAGAAATTCAACAGAAGATGTTTAAAGCATTAGGTTTCACAGAAGAACAAGTACAAGAACAGTTTGGATTCCTAATGGATGCATTTAAATATGGTGCTCCACCACATGGCGGAATTGCATTAGGCTTAGACCGATTAGTAATGTTATTAACAGGCCGTACGAACTTACGTGATACAATTGCGTTCCCTAAAACTGCATCTGCGACTTGCTTATTAACTAATGCACCAGGTGAAGTGTCTGACGCACAATTAGAAGAGTTATCTTTACGTATCCGTCATTAGTCTAAATGTAAGTTCAAATCCTTGCTAAATAGGAATTATGTGGTATGATATTTAGCATAAGATAGTCATCTGTAGTGTTCGTAAGTTTGCTTTTTATTTGGGCCTAACGCACTTTGATCAGGGAGCTCAATAGGTTTTCTTGCAGCGCACACGCCTCTAAAGGAGGACTTGCAAAACAAGAAACAGGGCACCCACCTGTTATATAGCAGGCCGAATGATCAAGCATTTTATAACTACGGCACAGACGGACTCTATCGGTACGCAAGGCTTTAAGTCTTGCGTATTTTTTTGTTTAAAATGCAAAATTTAAATTAGATAGTTAGTTGATTTAATCTTACGTTGGCAATCATTGTTTCGTTCGATATAATACATATTAAAGCATAGTAGTTTAATAAGAATCATTATTATTTTAAGGAGTAACGATTTAAATGAGACATCAGTTTTCTAGAAACGAATTAGCATATGGCCAAGAAGGTCTAGACCTATTAAAAGAAAAAACAGTTGTCGTATTAGGTGTAGGTGGAGTAGGTTCATTTGCAGCAGAAGCTTTAGCACGTACTAATATAGGACATATTATTTTAATTGATAAAGATGATGTGGATATAACAAATGTCAATCGACAAATACATGCACTCACTACCACTGTAGGACAAAGTAAAGTTAATTTGATGGAAGAACGTATTAAATTAATAAATCCAGAGTGTAAGGTTACATCGTTACATATGTTTTATACTGAAGAAACGTATGAAGCATTATTTAGTGAGTATGACATCGATTATTTTATCGATGCGAGTGATACAATAATGTATAAAGTACATTTAATGAACGAATGTTTAAAGAGAGATATTAAAGTTATTTCAAGTATGGGAGCTGCTAATAAAATAGATCCTACTCGTTTCCAAATTGCAGACATTTCTCAGACACATACAGATCCTATGGCGAAGATTATACGTCAAAAACTTAAAAAGTTAGGCATTCGTCGCGGAATACCAGTTGTTTTTTCCGATGAAAGTCCAATTGTTATTAGAGAAGACGTCAAAGATAAAGTTGGAGATGCAAATGCGCCATCAAGAAAAGGGCAAATGCCACCATCTTCAAATGCTTTTGTTCCAAGCGTTGTAGGATTAATTTGTTCAAGTTATGTTATTAATGACATTTTAAAAGATATACCAGTCACACGTATCAAAGATAAGAGATAAAATAAAAACATTTTAGGATGATAAGAAGAGGCACCATAGGAATGGTTGAATTCATTTTCTAGAATTTTTTTACTAAATGATTTACAATTTGTACGGTATTTTGTCAGGGATAAGCATTTCAGTTTCCATCAGTAGAGTTTCTTGAGACATGTTATAAATTTATACATAAGACACCTCGTTAATTTGGTTTAGTGGTTTTTATTAAATTATACGAAAGTGTCTTATTTTTTTGTAGTAATAATATATAAGAACTAAGTGTTGTTTGCGAGACACCTGTATAGAAGTACTAGCTTCAAAATAGATATATTTTGAAGCTAGTACTTCTTAATGCAAGTGACAATGGTCACTTGTATACCACTGTGATTGGGTCGAGAACGAGGCTCGACCCAGCCCCCTAGGTAAGCGAGCAATAACAAGCCCATCAAAGATCAAAATCTTTGATGGGCTTAATGCTAGGTATTTATGTCCCGGCTTCTATTTTGTTTTAAATCATTACTTGTTTTTGTGTTGTGATTGATTAATATGTTCGAAAATTGATTTAAACTGTTGTTCTGTTTTTGAAGTTGTTTTAGGTTCATAATATATTTTATCTTTTAATTTATCCGGTAAATATTGTTGCGCAACGAATCCGTTATCATAATTATGTGGATATTTGTATCCTATTGCGCGACCTAAATCTTTTGCACCTGAATAATGTCCATCTCGTAAATGATTAGGTATTTGTCCGACGTTGCCTTTTCTAATATCAGACAATGCTGAATCAATTGCCTTAATGCCTGAGTTTGATTTAGGTGAAAGACATAGTTCAATTACGGCTTGGCTTAATGGGATTCTTGCTTCAGGAAAGCCTAGTCTTTCAGCTGATTCAATAGCAGCTAACGTGCGTTGACCAGCACCAGGTGAAGCAAGTCCGATATCTTCATAAGCAATTACAAGCAAACGACGTACAATTGTTGGTAGGTCTCCAGCTTCAATTAAGCGGGCAAGGTAATGCAATGCAGCGTTGACATCACTACCTCGGATTGATTTTTGAAAGGCACTCATCACATCATAATGCATATCGCCATCTTTATCACTGACGAATGCACCTTTTTGTAAGCAATCTTTTGCATCTTGCAATGTAACATGTCTGACGTCGTCTTCTGGTTGTGCACTTAATACTGCTAATTCTAAAGCATTTAATGCACTTCTGACATCTCCTTGACTTTGTGTAGCAAAATACTCAATTGCTCCTTCTTCAACTTGTGGATGATAAGATGCTAGACCATCTTCAGCATTTTCTATTGCACGCTCAATAGCAACTCTAATGTCATTTTCATCTAATGGATACAACTCAAATATTTGTGCTCTTGAACGAATTGCAGGGTTTATTGCATGGTATGGATTAGAAGTCGTGGCACCGATGAGTATGATTTTTCCATTTTCTAAATAAGGTAATAAGAAATCTTGTTTAGCTTTGTCTAATCGATGAATTTCGTCTAACAATAGGATTACTTGTCCAGACATCTTAGCTTCTTCTACAATGAGTTGCATATCTTTTTTTGTATTTGTAACAGCATTTAACTGTCTAAATTTAAATTGTGTGCTTCCTGCAATGGCTTTTGCAATACTTGTTTTACCAATGCCTGGTGGACCATGAAAAATCATTGAAGATAATCTTTTTGTTTCAACCATTCTCCTGATAATCCCTTTAGGGCCGACAAGATGTTGCTGTGAAATAATATCGTCTATGGAGTTTGGTCTCATTTTGGAAGCTAATGGTTCATTAGTCAAAATCATTCAACACCTTTCTAATATAATATTAACGTAAAAAATGATAGAATGTTATCATATAGTATTCGAATTAAGTGAGGTTATAATATGAAAATATCAACAAAAGGGAGATACGGTTTAACTTTAATGATATCTTTAGCTAAGAAACAAGGTCAAGGTTGTGTCTCATTGAAATCAATAGCTGAAGAAAATAATTTAAGTGATTTGTATCTAGAACAACTGGTTGGACCTTTAAGAAATGCAGGATTAATTCGAAGTGTCCGTGGGGCCAAAGGTGGTTACCAATTGCGTATACCAGCAGAAGAAATAACTGCTGGCGACATTATAAGATTATTAGAAGGTCCTATTACATTTGTAGAAAGTATCGAATCTGAACCCCCAGCACAGAAACAATTATGGATAAGAATGCGCGATGCAGTACGAGATGTATTAGATAATACGACTCTAAAGTATTTAGCAGAATATAAAGAAACGAACAATTTAGACGGCTATATGTTTTATATTTAATAATTTTCATTTTTAATAGTGAAGAACTTAAAATATAATATGATATGTTTATAATTTTTCTTAAACGGGAATGTCTAATACATAAGTATTAAGGAGGTTCTTTATAATGGCTGATGAAAGTAAATTTGAACAAGCAAAAGGTAACATGAAAGAAACTGTAGGTAATTTAGCTGACGATAAAGATTTAGAAAATGAAGGTAAAGAAGATAAAGGTTCTGGAAAAGCGAAAGAATTTGTAGAAAATGCAAAAGAAAAAGCTAACGAAACTATCGATAAACTTAAAGGTAATAACAAAGACCAATAAGCTTTATTAAAAGAGGTGTAAAACATGGCTGAAAATTTCTTAGATAAAGCTAAAGAAACTGCAAAAAACGTTTCAGACAAATTAAAAAATAGCGATAATGAAAAAGCACAACAAGCTTCAGAACAAATTGATAAATATACAGGCGGTAGCGAAGACAACAACGAAAACGACAAAGAAAATGAATAGTTGTTAATTATTATAAAAGGCTTAATCCAAATGGATTAAGCCTTTTTATTTATAATAACAACTTACAGTTGTTCGACTACATTTTTTAGCTTTTTATAAGATTCAAGTTGTGCTGTTTGGTCATAGATATAACTAACAGCCATGAGCTCATCTATTTCACCATAATCGTGTATGAATTGATTAAGTTTTTGTTTAACTGTTTCTTCTGATCCAACGAGTGAGTGTTGAATACGCATTTGCGCCATTTCATATTCTCTAGGCGTTAGTAGTCCTTTTAAATCATCAGTAGGGGGTTGGACAGGTTGCATTTTGCCTCGCGTGATACTCGTCATCACTTGAGCTTGTGTTGTTGCTAAATAATGAGCTTGTTCATCAGTATCTGCGACGATCGCATTTAAACAAACAATCATATAAGGCTCGCTTAATACATCTGAAGGTTCAAATAATTCTTTGTATATTTCCATAGCTTCTTTCATTTGTTGTGGAGCAAAATGACCTGCAAATACATAAGGTAATCCCTTTCTCGCAGCTAAATGAGCAGAATCAGTAGACGATCCTAATATATATAAAGGTACATTTTTACCGATTGCAGGATAAGCACGTACATAAGCCTGTTGATTAGCAGGTCCGAAATATGTGGCTAATTGTTCAACTTCGTCAGGGAATTCATAAACACCGTTATGTTGATCCCTTCTCAGTGCGCTTGCCGTTATCATATCTGTGCCGGGTGCTCTACCTAAACCTAGATCTACACGATTAGGAAAGACCGTGGCCATTGTACCGAATTGTTCTGCTACAACGAGGGGGGCATGGTTAGGTAACATAATGCCTCCTGAACCTACACGAATATGATTTGTATGCTCTAAAGTATGTTGAATTAATAGTGCTGTCGCAGAACTTACCAAGTTTGGAGCGTTATGATGTTCTGCAATCCAATAACGATGATAATTTAATGATTCTAAATTTTGAGCTAATGTGACCATATCAGCAATAGCATCTTTATCTTCTTGACCTTCACGAATAGGTACTAAATTTAATGCTGAAAGATTTAAACGTTTCATCTCGTCCTTAACTCTCCTTATTTTAATAATATAAAGAGTATAACAGTCAAAAAGAAAGTTGCGTAAAATATTGCTCACTGTTATAATATACCCAATTAAAACGTTAGGTGGCTTAAATTAAGACGATGGATATAACTCATAAGAAACAATTAATTAATAACAATATATTAAATAAATTATGGGATATGTCTATGTCTTAAAAAGCCCGTGTTATATAAAATAACAGAATATAAATGAGTTCGTTTATGACATGTCATATCTTCGAAAGTGAGGAATAGGTATGTCATTTTATTTTGAAGAAAAACCTTTCGAGAAATATGGTAAAGAACTGATAAAGCACGTTAATATTAAGGTAGAACCAGGGGAACATATCGCAGTGATAGGTGAGAACGGTATAGGGAAGACGACATTACTGCGTTCCATTTTTAATAAATATGAAGAGACAGCTTATTTAATGGAACAAGATTTATCACAATTTCAGGAATTTACTGCTTTAGATTACATTATGTCTTGGTATCCTAAGTTGTTTGAATTGAAGCGTAAAATTACAACAGATTATGAATATATTTCAGATTATATTGAACATAATGGTTATGAAATTGAAGAACGTATTATACGAGTGGCTAAACAATTTGCATTATCTGAGGAAGATTTAGATAAAACATTATCTGTATTGAGTGGCGGACAACAAACTAAAGTAGCATTAGTGAGAGCAATGATTTCGCAACGCAGTTTAATATTATTAGATGAACCTACTAACCATTTAGACCATGAAATGATAGATGAAGTTGTAAAATATATTAACCGTAGTAATAGTAGTCTATTATTTGTGTCGCATCATCGAGGATTCATTGATTTAACTGCCAGTCATATTATTGAAGTCAGTCCGGATAGCACAAGAAAATTTGTAGGTAATTATAGTCAATACCAATCAATTATCGATGTGGAACGCCAAACAGAAGCAAGAGCATATGAAAAAAAGCAAAAGGAAATCAAAGCACTGGAATCGACTATTCAACGCGTTCAAGATTGGCATCATTCTGCTAAACAGTCGGCAAGTGTGCGTAATCCATTAGAACAGAAGCGTTTAAGTAAACTCGCTCAAAAAGCAAAAGTTAAAGAATCTCAACTCAACCAAAAGATTGATAAACTCAATACTCAAAAACCGAATGAAGATAATAGGCATTTTCATTTTGTTAATCAGCATAGTGTAAATAAGAAATTCTTAGTAACTATGAAAGATGTGTCAGTAACAATAAATAATCAAATTATTTTTAATGAGATGAATTTTGAAATAAAACATAATGAAAATATATTACTGACTGGTCCGAATGGTAGTGGTAAATCATTATTGATTGCGTTAATAAGTCAACAATTTGCTCCTGATGAAGGCGATGTATATGTTACTCCTTCATTAAAAATCGCGTATTTCGACCAAAAAAATGCTAATTTGGATTATCAAAGTACACCGCTATCGATGTTATTAGATATGGATGGTATGGCACGGAGCCAAGCGCAAACGATACTTGCTTCATTTGGATTTGATCAACGCAAAATCACTCAACCAATTTCAAATCTATCCATGGGCGAAAAAAGTCGATTACAATTTGTTCTCTTATATTTTTCTAATCCACATTTACTCATATTAGATGAACCGACCAACTATTTCGATATTGCTACACAAGATTTAATTTTAAAAATGTTAGACAGCTTTACAGGCCAAGTATTAATCGTTACACATGATGATTATTTAAAATCCCAGTTTGAAGCTACACATTGGTCAATTGAAAATAATAAATTAGTCAATGTATCATTAACGCCACAAGAAGAATCAAATGTCGATGATACATTAAAATTATTGGAGGATTATAACTCTATTGATGAAGATGGACATTTTCAAACAGACGACTAGAAAATTTAATTAGATGGTGCTATCATTGGAACATTGATAAAATTGTAAGGAGTGTCAAACATGGAAGTTTATGCGGATTATGCTGCAACCACGCCAGTTAAAGAGGAAGTTATAGATAAGATGACTGCAGTGTATCAACAACACTTTGGTAACCCCTCTTCAATTCATAGTGTTGGCAGAAATGCACGTAAATATTTAGATGATGCACGTCGTCAAATTGCTAAAGGATTAGGCGCGAAGACAAGTGAAGTTATCTTTACAAGTGGTGCGACAGAATCAAATAATACCGCTATTAAAGGTATTGCATACGCAAATAAACATCGAGGCAATCATCTCATTACCTCTAAGGTAGAGCATCATTCTGTACTTCATGTATTTGAGCAACTAGAAAGAGAAGGCTTTGACGTTACTTATTTAGATGTAGACAATGAAGGACTTATTAAATTAGATCAATTAGAAGCAGCGATGACTGAGGAAACAATATTAGTTTCTATTATGTTTGTTAATAACGAAGTAGGTACCGTTCAACCAATGTATGACATCGATGCTATCGTTTCTAAATCTAACGCGTTATTCCATGTAGACGCAGTTCAAGCTGTTGGCCATTTAGAGATAGACTTTCATGACTTCGATATTGATACTATGAGTATAACTGCACACAAGTTTGGAGGCCCAAAAGGAATTGGGGCGTTTATAGTTAAAGATGGGACTACAATAAACTTTCCGCAATTAGGTGGAGAACAAGAGAAGAAAAGAAGAGCAGGTACAGAAAATGTGCCTCAAATTGTTGGTTTTGCAGAAGCATTGAAACTAGCGAATGAACATCGAGATGCAAACAATGTTCATTTAATGAACTTAAAGAATTTATTTCTTGTATCATTACAAGAACGTTCAGTTCCATTCGAATACAATGGTTCAATGACTGATTCTACAGGTCATGTAGTAAATCTCTATTTCCCATTTATCGATGTTGAAACGATGTTGACGTTATTAGATTTATCGAATATTTATGTCTCTTCAGGGTCAGCATGTACGGCTGGTACTACAACTGCTTCCCATGTACTCGTTGCCATGTATGGAGATGAAGATAGAGCAAATCATTCCGTTAGATTTAGTTTTAATGAACAAATGACAGAACAAGAGATTAAATATATAACTACGGAAATTCATAAAATTTATCATAAGTTTAAGGAGGAAAATTAGTTGTCAAATAAAGATATACGTGTAGTTGTAGGTATGTCTGGTGGTGTAGATAGTTCAGTGACGGCACACTTGTTAAAAGAACAAGGCTATGATGTCATCGGAATATTTATGAAAAATTGGGACGATACCGATGAAAATGGTGTTTGTACAGCTACAGAAGATTATAATGATGTCATTGAAGTGTGTAACCAAATTGGAATTCCATACTATGCGGTGAATTTCGAACAAGAATATTGGGACAAAGTATTTACTTACTTCTTGGACGAATATAAAAAAGGACGTACACCAAATCCTGATGTGATGTGTAATAAAGAAATTAAATTTAAAGCATTTTTAGAACATGCTTTAAAATTAGGCGCAGACTATGTAGCGACAGGACACTACGCGCGTGTAAGACGACATGAAGATGGTCATGTAGAAATGCTACGCGGTGTAGACAATAACAAAGACCAAACTTATTTCTTAAATCAATTATCTCAATCACAACTAAAACATGTCATGTTCCCAATTGGTGATATCGATAAGAAAGAAGTTCGTAAAATTGCTGAAGAACAAGATTTAGCCACGGCTAAAAAGAAAGATTCTACTGGAATTTGTTTCATAGGCGAACGTAATTTCAAAGAATTCTTATCTAACTATTTACCTGCACAATCAGGTGACATGCGTACATTAGCAGGCGAAAAAGTAGGCACTCATGCAGGATTAATGTATTATACAATAGGCCAGCGTCATGGTCTTGGCATAGGTGGAGACGGCGACCCATGGTTTGTTGTAGGAAAGAATCTAAATGATAACGTGCTTTACGTTGAACAAGGCTTCCACAATGAAGCATTATATAGTGATTATCTAATTGCTTCAGATATTTCATTTGTGAACCCTGTCGATTTAGAAAATGGCTTTAATTGTACGGCTAAATTTAGATATAGACAAAAAGATACAAAAGTTTTCGTATCAAAAGAAAGCGATAATTCAGTTCGAGTTACATTTGATGAACCAGTTAGAGCAATTACACCTGGTCAAGCAGTTGTATTTTACGATGGTGATGTGTGTCTAGGTGGCGCTACTATTGATGACGTGTATAAACAATCAGGTCAATTGAGTTATGTCGTTTAATCATTAATGAATTAAGGTGAGAGATTAGAACAAGTGCACAACAAGAGTATTAAAGACTCTTTGTAATCCGCATCTGTTCTAATCTCTTTTTTTAAAATGAATGTTTCCACCTATATGAAAATGTTATAATAAGATGCAGAAAAGAGGTTTTTTAAGTGAATCAACAACAAATTTATGAATTAATAAAACAAGGTCAATTTGAAACAGCGTTAAAAGCATTATTTGAAAATATAGAAGCTGAACCAAAAGAGGTTGAAAATTACATAAATGCAGGAATATTATTGGCTGAAGCAGGAGAAATTGAAAAAGCTGAACGTTTTTTCCAGAAAGCCTTAACGTTAGATCCTGAAAACGGAGCAATTTATTACAACTTAGCTAACGTCTATTACAATGTGGATCAATTTAAAGACGCAATTAAGTTATATCAACAAGCGTTAAAATTTAACGTAGATAAAATTGATACGAATTATATGATAGGTATGTCTTTCAATCATTTGGAAGCATTCAAAGAAGCTCTACCATTCTTTATGACAGCTGCAGAAATGGACGATCGAAAAGATGTAGAAGTACAGTTTCAATACGGACTCGTACTCTGTCATTTAGAAATGTTTGACCAGGCAATTAAACAATTAGAGTACGTATTAACACTAGATGAAAAACATACAGATGCATTATATAATCTTGGTTTAGCAACTTATATGAAAACTGAAGACACCGACAAGGCGATTAAATTATTTGAACGAGCGGTTGAGATTAACCCAGAACATCATATGAGCCAACACGCAATCACAACCTTTAAAGCTATAGCAGAGGAGGAATAACATATGGATGACCCTACATTATTTACACAGTCGATGATCAAAGGGACTGTTGACGCCATACTTTTTCAAAATAAAGACAACTTTTATACCGTGTTGAAAGTCGACACGATTGAGTCAGACGAGTCATTTGATTCTATGCCGACGATTGTAGGGTTCTTTCCAGATGTTACTGAAGGAGATGTCTATACTTTCAAAGGTCAAGTTGTTACACACCCTAAATACGGTAAACAATTAAAAGCTGAAACATTTGAAAAAGAATTGCCACAAACTAAAGAAGCTATCATCAGTTACTTATCCAGTGAATTATTTAAAGGTATCGGTAAAAAAACAGCGCAAAATATTGTAAATACGATTGGCGAAAATGCAATCAACGACATTTTAAACAACCCAGAAGTATTAGAGCGCGTTCCAGGTTTATCTAAAAAGAAACAAAAGCAAATTGCCGATCAAATTGCTAGTAATCAGGAAACTGAACAAATTATCGTAAGATTACATGACCTTGGATTTGGTCCGAAATTAGCGATGTCCATTTATCAAGCTTATTTAGGTGAAACACTTAATATTGTTGAGAACAAACCCTATCAACTTGTTTATGATGTGCGTGGTATAGGTTTTAATAAAGCAGATGCACTAGCGAGAAAGTTAGGCATTCACTTTAATGATGTAGAAAGAATTAAAGCAGGGTTACTATACGTATTAGAAGAAGAATGTGTAAAACAAGGACATACCTATTTACCGAAAGCATATACACTTGAAACAACACAAGACATGTTATCTAATGAACCTTCCGAAATAATTGAAATAGAAGATTTAGCTCAGGTAGTTGATGATTTGGTGCAAAATGATCAGTTGATTCTACAACAAGATGAGTTAGCGATACCTAGTTTATATTACTCAGAATTAAAAAGTGTACAAAATCTTTATCGAAATTATAGTTATACTCAAAAGTTAACCGAGATAGAACAATCGGATGTATTGATGGAAATTGGAGAGATTGAGGATTATAACAAAGTTTCGTATGCTGCATCACAAAAGGACGCATTACAAACTGCTATCAATTCAAAGGTGATGTTATTAACCGGGGGACCTGGTACTGGTAAGACTACTGTTATCAAAGGTATCGTAGAATTATATGCACAAATTCATGATTTATCACTAAATTACGATGATTATCAGAATAACGACTATCCAGTCGTTTTAGGTGCACCAACAGGTCGCGCTTCTAAACGTTTAGCCGATGCAACAGGATTAGAAGCGATGACCATTCATAGATTAATTGGTTGGAATCAAGATACACAACCCGAAGATTTATTAGAGAATGAAATAAACGCAAAATTGATTATCATTGATGAAATGTCAATGGTCGATACTTGGTTGTTCCATCAATTTATGAACGCAGTACCTTTAGATGCTCAAATCATATTGGTAGGAGATGAAGATCAATTACCATCCGTAGGTCCTGGTCAAGTGTTTAAAGATTTAATAGATTCTAAAGTGATTCCTCGAGTAAATTTGACGGAGGTATATCGACAACAAGATGGCTCAAGTATTATAGAGTTAGCCCACCGAATGAAACTCGGTCAAGACATAGATATTACACAGCGATTCCACGACCGAAGCTTTATTAATTGTTCAACAGAGCAAATACCTAACTTTGTAGAAAAGGTTGTCGCAAGTGCTGTGAAGAAAGGTTACGATATGAGTGATATCCAAGTGTTAGCACCAATGTATAAAGGTGCTGCAGGTATTAAAAAGCTCAATGTAATCTTACAAGATATTTTAAATCCAAAGGAAAAAGATTCAAGAGAAATCACTTTTGGAGAGGTTGTTTTTAGAAAAGGCGATAAAGTTCTGCAACTTGTGAATCGCCCGAGTGATAATATCTTTAATGGCGACATTGGCGTTATCGTCGGTATATTTTGGGCTCAAGAAAATGACTTAAATAAAGATGTGTTAGTCGTGGATTTCGAAGGTAATGAAATCACATTTACGAAACAAGATTTGATGGAACTCACACATGCTTATTGCACTTCAATTCACAAAGCACAAGGTTCAGAGTTTCCTATCGTTATTATGCCGATGGTTAAACAATATTTTAGAATGTTACAAAAGCCTATTCTATATACAGGGCTTACACGAGCAAAGCAATCCTTAGTGTTTTTAGGCGATCCTCAAGCTTTTGAAATAGGCTTGAAGACGCACGGTCAAACGAGAATGACTCATCTGTGTACATTTTTAAAGGCATACTTTAATAATGAAGAAATAGAACCTAAACTTTCAACAGCTAACACGGGCGATTCAGACGAAGAAGAGAATGAATATGCATCGCTCGTATTAACTGAAGAAACGATATTTAAAATTAATCCTATGATTAATATGGGACAAATTACGCCTTATGACTTTGTTGAAGATTGACACGAGCTTGTAAAATAAATACAATAAAGATAACTTCAACATAAAGATGAGTAAATTGTGTTAGTCATAAAGAGATGTGCTGGTTGGTGTAAAGTACAGGTGACACAATTGAACGCTACTTTATGTCAAACTTTATACTTAACTAATTGAGTGATAAATGTGTAAATCATTGACGTTATATACATTGATGAATGTGGTTTACTTTATTTATAACTAGGGTGGTACCGCGAAACGTTCGTCCCTTTTTGAGGATGAGCGTTTTTTTTGTTTGGACAAAACGTTTAAAAATTGTTCTTATGGGAGGAAAAAAGATGAAAAATTTAAAAGCAAGTGAAATTAGACAAAAATACATTGATTTTTTTGTTGAAAAAGGGCATATGGTAGAGCCTTCAGCACCATTAGTACCGATAGATGACGAATCATTATTATGGATTAATTCAGGTGTTGCTACATTAAAAAAATACTTCGATGGTCGTGAGACGCCTAAAAAACCGCGTATTGTAAACTCTCAAAAAGCGATTCGTACGAATGATATAGAGAATGTAGGTTTTACTGCACGTCACCACACATTTTTCGAAATGTTAGGTAATTTCTCAATCGGTGATTACTTTAAAAAAGAAGCAATCGAGTTTGCTTGGGAATTTTTAACAAGTTCAGATTGGATGGGAATGGAACCAGAAAATTTATACGTTACAATTCATCCAGAAGATACTGAAGCATACCGTTTATGGAATGAAGAAATTGGTTTAGAAGAAAGTAGAATAATAAGAATTGAAGGTAACTTCTGGGATATCGGTGAAGGTCCATCTGGTCCTAATACTGAGATATTCTATGATAGAGGGAAGGAGTTTGGACAAGAAGACCCACCAGAAGAAATGTACCCAGGTGGCGAAAACGAGCGCTATTTAGAAGTTTGGAACCTAGTATTTAGTGAATTTAACCATAATAAAGATAATACGTATACGCCGCTTCCAAATAAAAACATTGATACGGGTATGGGACTAGAACGTATGGCATCTATTGCTCAGAATGTACGTACGAACTATGAAACAGATTTATTTATGCCTATTATTAAAGAAGTTGAGCAAATTTCAAACAAAAAATATCTTGAAAATAATACTTATGATATCGCGTTTAAAGTTATTGCAGACCATATCCGAACAATTTCATTTGCTATTTCAGACGGTGCATTGCCAGCTAATGAAGGTCGTGGCTATGTATTACGTCGTCTACTCAGACGTGCAGTTAGATTTAGCCAATCATTAGAAATTAATGAACCATTTATGTATCGCTTAGTTGATATTGTTGCTGAAATTATGGAACCATATTACCCAAATGTGTTACAAAAATCAGACTTTATTAAACGTGTAATTAAATCTGAAGAAGAACGTTTCCATGAAACATTAGAAGAAGGTATGGCTATACTGAATGATTTAGTGGCTGAAGCTAAAGAAGGTTCAAAGATAATAGATGGTAAAGATGCCTTCAAGTTGTATGATACGTATGGTTTCCCAATCGAATTAACAGAAGAGATCGCAACACAAGATAATTTAACTGTTGATATGGAAACATTTAACGTTGAAATGGAAAAACAAAGAGAAAGAGCAAGAAATGCCCGTCAAAATTCACAATCTATGCAAGTGCAAAGTGAAGTATTGAAGAAGATTAATACTGAAAGTAAGTTTGTAGGCTACGATGTTTTAGAAACAAACACAACTTTATCTGATATTATTTTTAATGGTGAACTTGTAGATGAAGTTGAAGCGGGAGAAACGATTCACTTTATTTTACAAGAAACGCCATTTTATGCAGAAAGTGGTGGACAAGTAGCGGATAAAGGAAATATTAGTAATGAAAATTTTGAAATTGCAGTTCAAGCCGTTACAAAAGCACCCAATGGTCAGAACTTGCATAAAGGTGAAGTACAATTTGGCACTGTAACTCAAGGCAGTACAGTGACAGCGACTGTAGATGAAGCTAATCGACGTGTGATTGAGAAGAATCATAGTGCGACGCATTTAGTTCATGCTGCATTAAAAGAAGTATTGGGGGACCATGTTAATCAAGCAGGTTCACTCGTTGAGCCAGATAGACTAAGATTTGACTTTTCACACTTTGGTCCAATGACTGCTGAAGAAATTCAACAAGTAGAAACTAAAGTGAACAATGAAATTTGGAAGAATATTAACGTTAAAGTTCAAGAAATGCCAATCGATGAAGCGAAACAAATGGGAGCTATGGCGTTATTTGGAGAAAAATACGGCGATATCGTACGAGTAGTTAACATGGCGCCATTCTCTATTGAACTTTGCGGTGGTACGCATGTAAATAATACTGCAGAAATTGGCTTATTTAAAATAGTAAGTGAATCAGGTACTGGAGCTGGCGTGCGTAGAATCGAAGCATATACAAGTAAGGCTGCTTTCCTATATTTAGAAAGTATTCAAGAAAAGTTCAATACTGTTAAAGATAATTTAAAAGTTAAATCAGATGACCAAGTCAATGAAAAAGTATTACAATTACAAACGACAGAAAAAGATTTAACGAAACAATTAGAACAAAGCAATAGAGAAATTACGGCACTGAAGATGGGTGACATTAAAGATCAAGTTGAAGAAATAAATGGAATTAAAGTACTTGCTACGGAAGTTGAAGTTGCTAATGCTAAAGCAATTCGTGAAACGATGGATGACTTCAAATCAAAATTACAGGATACAGTGATTATTTTAGTGAGTGACGTCGGAGGCAAGGTTTCTCTAGTAGCAACTGTTCCGAAAGATTTAACAGATAAAGTGAAAGCTGGAGATATCATTAAAAATATGGCACCAGTCGTTGGTGGTAAAGGTGGTGGCCGCCCAGACATGGCTCAAGGCGGTGGTACGGAACCTGAGAACATCACAGAATCATTACGTTTCATTAAAAATTACATTAAATCGCTATAACTTCCTTTTGTAGTACGGTAAAATGTAAGCAAATATGTTTTATTCAAGTTAAAGGAGTGTTTATAAATGGATGGCTTCGACAAAACTATGAAATTTAATTACGAGGAAATTCCTAAAGAGGATGTAAAGACTGTATTTCAAAATGTTTATAATACGTTACAAGAAAGAGATTATAACGCTGTGAACCAAATTGTAGGTTACTTATTATCAGGGGATCCCGCATATATTCCACGTCACAATGAAGCACGAAATCAAATCCGTCGAATTGACAGAGACGATATTATGGAAGAATTAGTGTCTACGTATTTGCAAGAGTACGATAAATAAATATGCTCAAACATAAAATAATTGGTTTAGACGTAGGTAGTAAAACCGTGGGGATCGCTATAAGTGATCTCATGGGATGGACCGCACAAGGTTATGATACACTCCGCATTGATGAAAGTAATAATGATTTAGGTATTGATAAGTTAGTAGAGATTATTAATAAGGAACAAGTAGGCACAGTAGTAATCGGTTTACCAAAAAACATGAACAATTCTATTGGATTTCGCGGCGAGGCTTCGTTACAATACAAGGAGCAACTTAAAGAAACACTGCCATCTATTGAAATTATTATGTGGGATGAGCGATTAAGCACCATGGCTGCAGAACGTTCACTATTAGAGGCTGATGTTTCCAGACAGAAACGTAAAAAGGTAATAGATAAAATGGCAGCAGTATTTATCCTACAAGGATATTTAGACTCTATTCAATAAAAGGAGCGTTTTAAAATGACAGAGCATAATCATGATGCTGAATTAGAAGTTAACAACGAAGAGGAACTATTAACTTTATATGATGAAGAAGGAAATGAAGTATTATATCGTAAAGTCTTAGAATTTTATCATCCAGAATTCAAGAAAGAATACGTTATTCTTGCAGAAGAAGGCGCAGAGTCAGACGATGATGATATGATAGAATTAGTTCCAATGATTAATGACCCAGACGAAGATGGAGAGGGAGGAAAATTCCTTCCTGTTGAAACTGATGAAGAATGGGATATGATCGAAGAAGTGGTTAACACAGAAATGGATGACCATGACCACGAACATTAATTGAGTGGTAATTAAACAAATATGTTATTCAAACCTTCAAAGTATACAACTATATACTTTGAAGGTTTTTTATTATTTATGAGGTCCTTTTGAGAATTATTGGATTCAAATTTAGAAGAAATATATTCACAATTTACACTTATATTCTAACTTACTTTATGGTAAAATATATTAAGTTAAATTGTAACGTTATGGTAAATTGTAATTTTTTAAATATCAAAGACGTCGTGAAGAACGTTAAAAAGATTAACTTAATCAGTCACCTATATATGACTGATTTATTTTATTGTAGGGCGGAAGAAGAGATTATAAATTAAAGAATATCTATGTAAGCCGACCTCTGAACAGTAGATAAAGGAAGTTTTGAAATATGGATAAAAATCATCTATATGTTCTGAGTTTATTAGAACATAATAATGTAGATATAGAATCGTTGAGACCTTACGCTGAAAGGCATAAGGTCCCTATTGTTGATAAAGTCAGTTTAGAGATGATTAAACAAACTATACGCCTTCATAAACCAATACATATATTAGAAATTGGAACGGCTATCGGCTATAGTGCGATGCAATTTGCTTCTGTCGATCGAAATATTCAAGTTACAACGATTGAAAGAGATGAATCAATGATCAATTTGGCTAGAACAAATTTCAAGCAATTTGGGTATGAACAACAAATCAATTTGATAGAAGGAAATGCATTAGAACAGTTTGAGAGCGTTGAGGATAAACAATTCGACATGATTTTTATTGATGCCGCAAAGGCGCAATCATTAAAGTTCTTTCAACTTTTTACACCTTTATTAAAAACAGGTGGTGTTGTAATTACGGATAATGTATTGTACCACGGCTTTGTTTCAGACATAGATGTAGTGAGAACGAGAAATGTACGTCAGATGGTTAAAAAGGTTCAACAATACAATGAGTGGTTAATGCAACAACCTAATTTTAATACAAACTTTTTAAACATAGATGATGGTTTAGCCATTTCAATCAAAGGAGAGTCAAAATGACAGAATTACTAGTAACACCTAAATCTGTTAATCATATAGAAACTTTAATAGAAAAAGGTGCCGATGCATTTGTAATTGGGGAACAGAAATATGGACTGAGACTTGCTGGAGAGTTTAACAAGCAAGCGATGCGTGAGGCAGTTGAATTAATTCATAGTCATAATAAAAAGGCATATGCTGCAGTCAATGGTATTTTTCATAATTATCATCTAAATGGATTAAAAGCATATATTGAATTTTTACATGAAATTCAAGTTGATAGAATCATTTTTGGCGATCCTGCTGTTGTTATGTATGTAAATGAACAAGCAAATCCGATTGCTCTTCATTGGGATGCCGAAACGTTAGTAACCAACTATTTCCAATGTAATTATTGGGGCAAGAAAGGTGCTAAACGTGCACAACTTGCTCGAGAACTAAGTTTAGAAGAAATAATCAATATCAAGAAAAATGCTGACGTTGAAATTGAAGTTCAAGTTCACGGAATGACTTGCATGTTTCAGTCAAAACGAATGTTATTAGGCAATTACTATACATTCCAAGAACGACAATTGAAAATAGAACGTAATCGTGAAGCGAATGAATTGTTACTTTATGATGAAGAAAGAGATAACAAATATCCAGTTTTTGAAGACTACAATGGTACACACATTATGTCGCCGAATGATATTTGTTTAATAGAAGAATTAGATGCATTATTAGAACACGGTATTGATGCGTTGAAGATAGATGGTGTGTTGCAAACTGAAGAATATATCAACGTTTGCACCGAACAATATCGACAAGCAATTGATTTATACGATGAAGATCCAGAACTATATGATGACGAAAAATTTATGTTAGTAGATCCTATTGAAGATATACAACCAGAGCATCGCCCGTTTGATGAAGGATTCTTATTTAAACATACTGTATATTAAGGGAGGCTTTATAATGAAAGTTTTAGAAGAAGTACAACCAAAATCTAAACCTAAGATGAAAAAGCCTGAACTTCTCGCTCCTGCCGGTAATTTAGAAAAACTAAAAATCGCTGTACATTATGGTGCAGATGCTGTATTTTTAGGCGGTCAAGAGTATGGGTTAAGGTCTAATGCAGATAACTTTACGATGGAAGAAATTAAAGAAGGTGTAGAGTTTGCTAATCGTTATGGTGCACAAATTTATGTTACAACTAACATCATTGCTCATGATGAAAATATGGACGGCTTAGATGACTATTTACGTGAATTAGAACAAACAGGAGCAACTGGTATTATTGTTGCTGACCCTTTAATTATCGAAACATGTAAAGAAGTTGCACCTAAATTAGAAATTCATCTATCTACACAACAATCTCTTTCCAACTACAAAGCTGTAGAATTTTGGAAACAAGAAGGATTAGATCGTGTAGTATTAGCGCGTGAAACAGGTGCACGTGAAATGCAGGAAATGAAAGACAAAGTCGATATTGAGATTGAATCCTTTATTCATGGTGCAATGTGTATTGCTTATTCAGGGCGTTGTACATTGAGTAACCACATGACAGCACGTGACTCTAATAGAGGCGGTTGTTGTCAAAGTTGTCGCTGGGATTATGATTTATTGCAAGTAGACGACGAAGGAGAACTAGATTTATTCTATGAAGATGGTGAAGTGACGCCATTTGCAATGAGTCCTAAAGATTTAAAACTAATTGAATCTATTCCCAATATGATGGATATCGGTGTGGACTCATTAAAAATAGAAGGGCGTATGAAGTCTATCCACTATATTGCAACGGTCGTTTCTGTTTACAGAAAGGTTATCGATGCATATGCTGAAGATCCAGACAAGTTTAAAATTAAACCAGAATGGCTCATGGAATTAGATAAATGTGCTAATAGAGATACCGCTTCATCATTTATCGAAGGTACACCAGGATATGAAGAGCAAATGTTTGGAGATCAAAATAACAAAAAAACACCTTATGATTTTTGTGGATTAGTGTTGGATTATGATAAAGAGAGTGGTATTGCGACAGTTCAACAAAGAAATAACTTCAAACCAGGTCAGGAAATCGAATTTTTTGGACCTGAAATAGATACATTCAGACAAGTTATTGATACGATCTATGACGAAGAAGGTAACGAATTGGATGCTGCTAGACATCCATTGCAAATTGTTCAAATCAAAGTAGATCATCCAATTTATGCTAACAACATGATGAGAAAGGAAATTGGATAATGAAACACACAACTATTATCGGCATTGCTGGTGGCTCAGGTTCAGGTAAAACATCAGTAACGAATGAAATCATGAAAAATCTTGAAGGTCACAGTGTAGCTTTGTTAGCACAAGATTATTATTATAAAGATCAATCACATTTATCATTTGAAGAAAGACTTGAAACAAATTATGACCATCCGTTTGCTTTTGATAATGATTTATTAATCAAAAACCTAAATGAGTTGAAAAATGGTCAAACAATCGAGGTGCCGACGTACGATTATTCTACACATACACGTAGTGATGAAACAATTGCATTTGAGCCAAAAGATGTTATCATCGTAGAAGGCATATTTGCACTGGAAAATAAAACATTAAGAGATTTAATGGATGTTAAAATTTATGTCGATACAGATGCAGATTTACGTATTCTTCGTAGATTAATGAGAGATACAGAAGAGCGTGGTCGTACAATGGATTCAGTTATTAACCAATACTTGAATGTTGTTAGACCAATGCACAATCAGTTTATCGAGCCAACGAAAAAGTATGCGGATATTATTATCCCTGAAGGCGGAAGCAACAAAGTGGCTATCGACATAATGACAACAAAGATTCAAACGTTAGTGAGTAAACAATAGTATATATGTAAAGGAAGATGACAATATGGAAAACCAAAAACAATATCCTATGACTCAAGAAGGATTCGAAAAACTTGAACAAGAATTAGAAGAATTAAAGACTGTTAAACGACCAGAAGTCGTTGAAAAAATCAAAGTTGCTCGTTCATTTGGTGACCTTTCAGAGAACTCCGAATACGATGCAGCAAAAGACGAACAAGGATTTATTGAACAAGATATTCAACGTGTAGAACATATGTTACGTAATGCATTAATCATTGAAGATAATGGTGATAATAACCAAGTACAAATCGGCAAAACAGTAACATTTGTTGAACTACCAGGTGAAGAAGAAGAAAGTTATCAAATCGTAGGTTCAGCTGAGTCAGATGCATTTAAAGGTAAGATTTCAAACGAATCACCTATGGCACAAAGCCTTATCGGTAAGAAATTAAACGAAGAAGTACGTGTACCACTACCAAATGGTGATGAAATGAATGTTAAAATTGTTAATATAAAATAATAAACTTAATTATAATTCATTTGTAATGAACTTTAAATTGCAAAAGTACCCATAAATGATGATTTCTATATGTATTTTTATAATAGAAATCATCTTTTTGTGTACGAATCATCTGCAATTTTCATACATTTACACAAAAAATGTAAACGATTACATAATATTTTATATACTTATTGACTGGTTTTTGGTAAATTATAAATATATCTATACATAATTTATCCTTGTGTATTTGCAAAATTTATTTTAACAAAATTGTTGGCAGTGATTACTTATAATTTATATCATTAATTAAGCAAGATTTGTACGTAGATGGTACAATAGTAGTATTACGCGTTAATGAGTATAATCTAAGTTAAATTTTTATTTTATGGTAAAGGGGAGTATTATTTTGGAATATAAGTTGATAAATGAACAGACGTTTATGATTTATTTTAATAACCAAATCGATCGTCAAACGTTCCAAAAAGTACAACAAGTTGAACAATACATAAAAGATCAACAACATGACGCTATAGTTGAAGTTATACCATCATACCGTGCTATTATGGTCAATGTTGATATTACTCAACAGAACGTTAAACAAGTTATTGACGATTTACAGCTAGATCAACTAGATGAGTCACAACTGTCAATGACTGATAGTCGCACACGAGTTATCAATCTACCAGTTGTTTACGGGGGACAATATGGTCAAGATATTGAGGAAGTTGCGAACTATAATGATATTACTGTTGATGAAGTTATTTCCAAACATACAAAGAATGCTTATTTAATCTATATGTTAGGATTTATGCCTGGTTTTCCTTTTTTAGGTGGACTTGATGAAGCATTACATACGCCACGTAGAACAGAACCAAGAACACGCATTGATGCTGGTTCAGTTGGTATCGCTAATAATCAAACAGGTTTATACCCTACAGAGTCACCAGGCGGTTGGCAGATTATTGGGCGTACGCCAATTAAAGTATTTGATTTGAATCGAAACCCTATGTGTTTATATGAACCCGGTGATTATTTGAAATTCTATGCAATCGATGAAGCGACATATGAACAAATTCTCGATGAAATGAAACAATCAGATTTTAATATTGAAAAGTGGGTGAAAGTTCAATATGAGCATTAAAATATTAAAACCAGGTTTATTTAGTACGATTCAAGACTTGGGCAGAATAGGTTATCAAGATCAAGGTTTTTCAACTGCGGGTGTGTTAGATTCATATGCATTTAGATTAGGTCAAGCATTAATCAATAATGAAGGACCTGCGATTGAATGTACCGTGATAGGGCCTGAGATTCAATTTTTAGAAGATAATGCTTTTGTTATCACAGGTGCACTATTTGATGCCAAATTAAATGATGAATCAGTGAGTAATCAGACAGTTTATTCAGTTGAACAAGGTGATGTACTTAAACTTGGCCAAGCCGTGACGGGTGCACGTGGCTATGTACTATTCGAGAAACCCTTGGATTTACCACTTGTAGCTGAAAGTTATTCAACTCATACGCGAAGTCAAATGGGTGGTTTACAAGGCCGTGTGTTAAAACCTAATGATATTATCCCTTGTAAAACAATAGAAGATCTTACTTCACACGTTGCTTACAGTTTAAATATAGATCATCAAGACTTTGAACAAAATACAATTAGAATCATTGAAGGTTCTCAAATTGATGCGTTTTCTCAAGAAGCTCAAGAAATTTTAGTTTCAAATGAATATAAGATTTCTGAAAAATCAGACCGAATGGGCTATCGATTACAAGGTGAAAATATTTCTCCTGAAGAGAAAGCAGATATTATTTCAGAACCTGTAGCTTTAGGTAGCATCCAAGTACCGAATGATGGTAATCCGATTATCCTCCTTAATGATAAACAAACAGTAGGTGGGTATACTAAAATCGCAACTGTATGTGCAGCAGATCTTTCTGTTTTAGCTCAGAAAAAACCAGGTGAAACAATTCATTTTGAGTGGTCTACAGTAGAATCTGCGATAGAAAGTTTAGAACAAAAGGAAAAATCATTCCAAGAAAGAATTAAGCAAGTAGTTGAGATGCCAACTTTTGATATAAATCAAATGCGACGTACGTCAACACGTATTAATAATTTATTAAAAGGAGAATAATAATGAACTTTGAAAATATTGAACAAGTTATCAAATTAATCAAACAAAATGATGTGAAAAAATTTAAATATAAAGATAACGAATATGAAATAGATGTTGACTTTACTGAAGCTGTAAGTCAAAGTCCAGCACCACAAGTAACTCAAGCTACGCAACAAACTGAATCTACTACTTCAACGTCAGATTCACAAAGTAGTTCTGAATCAACTCAAGGAGAAGAAGTTAAATCACCAATGGTTGGTACATTCTTCTTACAAGACGAAAAAGAATTAACTGATCCAATCATTGAGGTTGGCGATGAAGTGAAAAAAGGTGACGTAGTAGGTTATATCGAAGCTATGAAAGTTATGAATGAAGTTACAAGTGATGTCGAAGGTGTAGTCGATGAAATTCTAGTATCACACGGTACGAATGTAGAATATGATCAAGCTATTATTAGAGTGAAATAACTTTGAGAAAGGGGCGTTTGCAGTGTATCGTTGTTTAATTGCAAACAGAGGTGAAATTGCGGTTCGAATCATCCGTGCTTGTAGAGAATTAAATATTGAAACAGTTGCAGTTTATGCAAAAGGGGACGAATCAAGCTTGCACGTTAGTTTGGCTGACCAAGCAATTTGTATTGGTGAAGCGAATCCATTAGATAGTTATTTGAACCAAGATAGAATCATAAGTGCAGCAGATATTACAGGAGCGAATGCAATTCATCCTGGTTATGGATTTTTATCTGAAAGTTCATCATTTGCACAAAAAGTTGAAGAAAATGATATCCACTTTATCGGTCCTACGAAGAAAACGATGGAGTTAATGGGAGATAAAATAACAGCTCGTCAAACAGTTGATAATGCTGGTGTGCCCATTATTCCAGGTTCAACAAATGATGTTAAATCTGTAGAAGAAGTAAAAGAATTGGCTGAAGAAATTGGCTATCCATTAGTATTAAAAGCAGCAAGTGGCGGTGGCGGTAAAGGTATCCGTATCGTTAAATCAGAAGATGAACTTGCAAAATCATTTAAAGAAGCGAAAAGCGAAGGTAAAAAATACTTTGATGATGATCGTGTGTATGTTGAAGCATTTATACCTGTAGCTAAGCACGTAGAAGTTCAAGTTATTGGTGATGGAAAAGACAATTACATACATTTAGGTGAACGTGATTGTTCAGTTCAACGTAAAAATCAAAAGCTCATAGAAGAATCACCATGTGCTGCAATTTCCGATGAAATGAGAGAATCGATGTGTAACGACGCCGTTAAAGTTGCGCGAGCTTCAAATTATAGAAGTGCAGGAACGATTGAGTACCTCGTGACTGATGATGCTTACTATTTTATCGAAATGAATGCACGTATTCAGGTTGAACATACAGTCACTGAAATGCGTTCAAATAGAGACTTATTGAAAGCACAACTTTATTTACTACAAAATGGCGAGCTACCTTTCTCACAAGAAGACATAATCTTTGATGGGCATGTCATAGAAGCGAGAATTAATGCTGAAAATCCACAACGTCAATTCCAACCTTCACCAGGTAAAGTTAAAGCATTACATTTACCACAAGGTCACAACGTTCGTGTTGATAGTTTACTATATCAAGGATACATGGTTTCACCTAATTATGATTCGTTAGTTGCGAAGGTAATCGTAAAATCAGAAGATCGTCAATTAGCAATCAATAAATTAAAAGTGACACTAGATGAGATGGTCATCGATGGATTTACGACAACTGCTGATTTCTTATATGCAGTCTTATCATTCCCATTATATGCTGATGGAGATGCTAAAGATGTCGACATCAAATTCTTAGATAAACATCAAATTATCAAGGAGGAATCATAAATGCAAATAGATTTAAATTGTGATTTAGGAGAAGCATTTGGTAATTATTCATTTGGTGGCGATGCGCAAATTATCCCTCACATTACTTCAGCTAATATAGCTTGTGGTTTCCATGCTGGAGATCCAGATGTAATGAATGAAACGATAAAGCATGCAAAAGAACATGGCATTGGAATTGGTGCGCACCCAGGTCTGCCTGATATACAAGGTTTTGGTCGTAGAAAAATGGATTTATCACCACAGGAAGTTTACGATATTGTTGTTTATCAACTCGGTGCATTAAATGGTTTCTGTCGTATTCACGACGTAAAACTAAACCATGTTAAACCACATGGTGCACTTTACCAAATGGGTGCGAGAGACGCAGCTATTGCTAAAGCTATTGCACAAGCGGTATATGATTTTGATTCTTCACTAATTTACGTTGGTTTATCTAATACATTATTAATTTCAGAAGCAAAAGCAGTTGGCTTAACAACGGCTTCAGAAGTATTTGCAGATAGACGCTATGAGGATGATGGACAACTTGTAAGTCGTAAAGAAAGTGATGCAGTTATTACAGATACAGAGCAAGCAATAGAACAAGTCGTGATGATGGTAAAATCACAAAAAGTTGTTTCAAAAAACAACAAAAAAATTGATATTGAAGCGGATACAATTTGTGTGCACGGCGATGGCGCTCATGCCGTTGAATTTGTATCACAAATCAAAGAAAGATTAACGAAAGAAGGAATTTCTATTTCGAAATTAGGGGGATAAGATATATGGGAGAAAAACAAATACCTAAAGAAAATGACGCGAAGTTTACGAAAAACCATCGCAGGTTGTTATTAGGATCAGTATTCTTAATGGCAACTTCAGCGATTGGGCCTGCGTTTTTAACGCAAACAGCAGTGTTCACTGAACAATTTGCTTCAAGTTTTGCTTTTGCAATTTTACTATCAATCCTGATAGATATTGGAGCTCAAATTAATATATGGCGTGTGTTAGTAGTTACAGGGAAACGTGGACAAGAAGTAGCTAACGATGTTGTAAAAGGTCTAGGAACAGTTATTTCTGTACTCATAGCCATAGGTGGTCTTGCCTTTAACATAGGTAATATCGCCGGTGCAGGTTTAGGTCTACAAGCTATATTTGGGATAGACGTTAAAATTGGTGCAGCAATTACAGCGATTTTATCAATTGCAATCTTTATGAGTAAGAGTGGACAAAAAATCATGGACGTCGTTACGATGTTCCTTGGTATTTTAATGATTGTAGTCATTGCATTTGTAATGGTAAAAGCACAACCACCATATTTAGAAGCAGCACAACATTTAGTATTACCAGAAAAACCGCTCGCACTCGTACTTCCAATTATCACATTAGTTGGTGGTACAGTTGGGGGTTATATCACATTTGCAGGAGCACACAGAATTTTAGACTCAGGTATTGAAGGTAAGTCTTTCTTACCTTTCGTTAATAAAGCAGCTGTTTCTGGTATTTTAACAACTGGTGTATTACGAGCTTTATTATTCTTAGCTGTACTTGGCGTAGTTACAACAGGCGCAGCATTGAACGCAGATAATCCACCTGCATCAGTATTTGAACATGTATTAGGCCCAATAGGTCGTAATATTTTTGGTATCGTTTTATTTGCAGCGGCGATGTCATCAGTTATTGGTTCTGCATACACAAGTGCAACTTTCTTAAAAACTATGACAAAATCTTTAAATAATCGTACTAACTTAATCGTTATAGCATTTATTGTTATTTCTACTCTCGTATTTTTATTTATTGGTAAACCTGTAACATTATTAATCGTTGCAGGTGCGTTAAATGGATTAATTTTACCGGTTACTTTAGGAACAATCTTAATTGCGAGTAAACGTAGATCGATTGTTGGAGATTATAAACATCCAACGTGGATGTTAGTTGCAGGTATTATTGCAGTTATCATAACGATTTTTACAGGGGTATTTTCACTTCAAGAATTAGGTCAATTGTTTGGAAAATAAGGGTTTTGACGACTCTAACATTTCAACCTTGGGTTTTAAATTTTAAAACTCAAGGTTTTTTGTTTTGAAAAAGGACAAAAAAGGCAGATTTAATAAGTAATTTTTTCTAACTTTTCATCTAATTTTTTATCAATTTTTTAATCACGATTTAGAAAATGATTTTTAGATTTCATATTTACCTCAAAATATACAATCACTTATTCCAATACATTATGTATTCTTTGTTTTGAGTTTCATCTTTGGTTTCTTCTTTTATTTTAAAGTTATGATGTTTATAAAATTTAATTGCTTTTTTGTTTTGTTGATATACTTTTAGTGATAGATTATCTTTTTCAGTTTGCAAGTATTTTATTAATTTATCACCTATCCCTTGATTTCTTTCATTTTTTTCAACAAACATTCCTGCTATATAATTATCCACCAAACCGCAGAAACCTATGATTTCTTCATTTCTTGTATAAACAATAATATCAGCTTTTTTAAAGGCTTTTAAAACATTTTCATAATTACTAATCCAATATTTTTCATCGATAAAGTTATGGGTAGTTATATTTGAATTTAATCAGAGGTCTCCTAAAGTCTTTAATTTTTGTTCGTCCTTATTGTTTAATTTATAAATCATTTTTTTACCACCTTGGTCTTGATTTTTAAAGCACGTTGTTATCTTGATGTTACTATAAATTAAATTATACGAATACGCAAAAACTTACCTATTAATTTAGGTGGTTTTTAAGGGTAAAAAAGGACAGATTTAATAAGTAATTTTTTATCAATTTTTTAATCACGATTAAGAAAATGTTTTTTAGACTCTATTTTTAAAAGTTAGAGATACTTTCAAAGTTTTTAGTTTATGTCGAGAATATTTATTGATGGTGAGAAGTACCCTTAACTAAATTTGGAGACGAATGTTGGCAGAGCGTGAGCTATTAAGCCCACGATTCGACAAGTTTTGGGATTGTTAAGGGTTCCGAAGATTAATGTCAATAAAGTAAATTTTTTGGTAAGATAAAAAGAAAGGGGTTATTTTATGAAGTTGTATGTTTATAAAACTGTTAGGACAAATAATTTTGAAGATAAAGATATTATGAATAAAATTCTAGGGATGTGGGATAGCTTTTATAAAAATAATGATGATTATAATGGTAAGGTATATGCAGTTTACTATGATTATGAGTCGAATTATAAAGGCGATTACTCGTTAGCTTTGTGTACAGAAGATATTTTGGCTGATAAATTTTTCGAGGTTGACTTTGCTAAGAGTATTGAATATAAGTGTGCTGGAAAAGATGAAATTATAACCGTATGGAAACGAATTTGGGAAGATGAAGAAGAAAACAAAATTAAAAGAAGTTATGATATTGATTGTGAAGAATATAAAAAAGATGGATCAGTTGTTATACATCTATTTTAGCTTTTTGTAAAACGAGTTTCTTCTTGTATTAATCTTTCAATTAGGAATTTTGCTTTTCAAGATTTCTAGAGGTATTATAGCAGTTATCATAACGATTTTCAAAAGGGTACTTTCATTTCGAGAATTAGGTCAATTTTTTGATAAATAAAAATAGATTTAAATGTAAATAAAGAATGCGAACTTCCTTTAAATTATACAAAAGGGATTCGCATTCTTTTTTTGATATGAAAATTTTATTAATTGAAATTTGTTATTAATTTTTGTCTTGTTTTTTAGTCTAATAACAATTTGATACCTCTAACTATGTTTAATATAAATAAACTGTTAAAGCTAATAATATAATAGCGATAACGATCACTAAAAAGAATAACCATCCACTATCTTGCAATAATGGACCTGATCCTACCAAAGCTAAAATGCCTAAGTAGAAACATACTACGGTTAATATATGATTTAATAATGCTTTGAAACTATGACTAGATGTTTCTCCTTTTGCTACAATACCTACAATAAGTGGTAAAATAATTGGTGCAAAAAAGAAACTTAAATAACTTATAGAAGAAAGAACATGTTCGTTTCGTTGATTCATACGTTACACCTCCTACAACTATTGAACCATATAATTTGCATAAAAGTAATGGTAATGATGTGATATAACAAAAGTGTTAGGTCGTAAGCGTTTGCACCAAATTTGATTCAACATTTTGTCATTATATTGTATGGAAAACATTTATGGGTTATTATTTTATATTTATAGATGTATGATCGAGGTATTTACATAAATATGATAAAATAATCAAGGTTAGGATTAATTTAATGAGGTGAGTGTGAATGATAGGTATCATTGGTGCAATGGAAGAAGAAATTACAATTTTAAAAAATAAATTAACAGAATATGAAGAAATAAATATTGCCCATGTTCATTTTTATAAAGGTAAGCTCGAAGGTAAAGACGTTGTCCTTACTCAAAGTGGTATTGGTAAGGTAAATGCTTCAATATCAACCACATTATTAATTGAAAAGTTTAATCCTGAAGTAATTATTAATACAGGTTCTGCGGGGGCTCTAGATGATAAGCTAAATGTAGGTGATATTGTTGTAAGTGATAAAGTAAGTTATCATGATGCAGATGCTCGTGCATTCGGCTATCAAATAGGCCAAATTCCTCAAATGCCAGAAAGTTATCAAACAAACGTTGGTTTATTGGATAAAACGGTTCAAATTATTGAACAATGTCAACTTGTTGCACAAACAGGTTTGGTTGTCAGTGGGGACAGCTTTATTGGTACACCCGAACAAAAAACACAGATTAAAAGTAACTTTCCAGAAGCGTTAGCAGCTGAAATGGAAGCTACAGCGATTGCACAGACATGTTACCAATTCAATACACCATTTATTATTACCCGTGCCATTTCAGATTTAGCTGATGGAGATGCGGGAATAACATTTGAAGAATTTTTAGGTAAAGCAGCAAAATCGTCTAGTGAAATCGTCGTACGACTCATTAATAATATATAAAAAGGTGAATGATATGGGAATTATTAAAAAAAATTTCTTGCCAAATGAATATGTTCAATCGGTTTATCAAATCGATTTTAATAAATTAGCTGAACAAGGATTTAAAGGCATAATTACAGATTTAGATAATACACTTGTTGGTTGGGATGAGTTACAACCAACTGAATCAATAAAGAAATGGTTTAAACAAGCAGATGACCTTGGCATTACGGTAACGATTGTATCGAATAATCATGAAAAGCGTGTGGCTGATTTTTGTGAAGATTTAAATGTTGATTACATCTTCGAAGCGAGAAAACCACGCGGTCGTGCTTTTAATCAAGCGATTCAACGTATGAATTTACAACCATCTGACATCGTAGTAATTGGAGATCAAATGATGACTGATGTATTTGGTGGGAATCGTCGTGGATTATTTACAATTATGGTTGTGCCAATCAAAAAAACAGACGGTTTTGTTACGAAATTTAATCGCATAGTTGAAAGAAGATTATTGCATCACTTTAAGCGAAAAGGTTATATAAAATGGGAGGAAAACTGATTGACTGAAATAGAAGAATTAAAATGTATAGGTTGTGGCGCGCCATTACAATCTGAGAATCCTGATGCGCCTGGTTATGTGCCTGAACATAATTTATTTCGCGAAGACGTCATTTGCAAGAGATGTTTTCGTCTGAAAAACTATAATGAAGTTCAAGATGTTGGATTAGACAGTGAAGATTTTCTGAATTTACTCAATGGACTTGCAGATAAAAAAGGCTTAATTGTAAATGTAGTAGATGTTTTTGATTTTGAGGGTTCATTTATCAATGCAATTAAAAGAATAGTTGGCAATAAGAAAATTATTTTAGTTGCTAATAAAATAGATTTATTACCTAAACAAATTAATAAACGTCGCGTTAAAGAATGGTTGAAAAAAACTGCACGTCGATACGGACTAGAGGCAGAAGAGGTTGTCTTAATTTCAGCTGAGAAAAATGAAGGTATTGAAGATTTGTTACAATCAATTAATCAGAATCGTAATAATGAAGATGTTTATATCGTTGGCACTACAAATGTCGGCAAATCAACTTTAATAAATAAACTGATTGAACGTAGTGTAGGTGAGAAAGACGTTGTTACTACTTCAAGATTTCCTGGAACGACATTAGATATGATTGATATCCCACTAGATGAAACAACCTTTATGTATGATACACCAGGTGTAATACAGTCTCATCAAATGACTCATCTAGTGTCAGATCAGGAATTAAAAACAATTATGCCTAAAAAGGAAATAAAACAACGTATTTATCAGTTAAATGAAGGGCAAACATTATTCTTTGGAGGTTTAGCAAGAATTGATTATGTTAGCGGTGGCAAACGACCTTTAATCTGTTATTTCTCAAATGAGTTAAATATCCATCGTACTAAAACTGAAAATGCAAATGACTTATGGCGAAATCATTTAGGTGATTTATTATCCCCACCTAATCAAACTGAAAATTTCGATTTAGAAAATATTAAAGCTGTTCGACTAGAAACAGGAAAAGAAAAGAGAGACGTAATGATTTCAGGGCTTGGCTTTATTACGATTGATGCTGGTGCCAAAGTGATCGTACGTGTCCCTAAAAACATTGATGTAGTATTAAGAAATTCTATCATGTAAGGTGTGGTATCAAATGAAATACGCAGTAATTGGTCACCCTATAGATCATTCATTATCACCTGTCATGCACAATGCAAATTTCGAATCTTTAGGTGCGTCTTCATCATATGAAGCATTAAATATACCGGAACAACAATTTCATCTCATTAAAGATATAATATCAGATAAAGGATTAGCAGGTTTTAACGTAACGATTCCTCATAAAGAACGCATTATTCCATATTTGGATGAGATTGATGACCAATCAAAAACAGTTGGCGCAGTTAATACTGTTAATATCGAAAATGGTAAGTGGATTGGGTATAATACAGATGGAATAGGTTATGTAACTGGTCTAAGACAAACCTATGAAAATTTAGAAGAAGCGAAAATTTTAATAATTGGCGCAGGTGGAGCAAGTAAAGGCATCGCGAATGAATTGCAACAATTTGTGAAACCAAAACTTACTGTTGCAAACCGTACATTAAGTCGGTTTGATAACTGGCACTTAGATATTAACAAAATGAGTCTAGCTGAAGCGGAAACTTCATTAGCTAACTTTGATATTGTAATAAACACAACACCAATTGGTATGAAAGATAACCGAGAAGTCGTGATAAGCTTGGACAATCTGTCCTCTCATACATTAGTGAGTGATATTGTTTATATTCCATTTAAAACTTCAATTTTAAAACTAGCTGAAGCAAAGGGAAATCCAATTTATAACGGGTTAGATATGTTTGTGTTTCAAGGCGCAGAAAGTTTTAGAATATGGTCGGGTCAAATGCCTGATATAAACACGATGAAACAAGCTGTATTAAAACGATTATAAAGGAGATTTATATGTTAACAGGAAAACAAAAAAGATTTTTACGTAGTAAAGCACATCATCTTGAACCAATTTTCCAAGTAGGGAAATCTGGTATCAATGACAACATGGTGCAACAACTAGTAGAAACACTTGAAAAAAGAGAATTAATTAAAATCCACGTATTGCAAAATAATTTTGAAGATAAAAATGAATTAGCTCAAGACTTAAGTAAAGCAACTGAAAGTGATGTTGTACAAGTTATCGGGTCTATGATCGTACTATATAAAGAATCTCAAGAAAATAAACAAATTCAATTACCATAATGACACAATCAATTGTATTGTACGGTGGACAGTTTAACCCGATTCACACCGCACATTTAATAGTTGCTAGTGAAGTGAACTTTCAGATCAAACCAGAAAAGTTTGTCTTTTTACCAAGTCATATGTCTCCGCTTAAAAAACATGATGATTATTTAAGTGGTGAACATAGAGTTAACATGATCAAAGGTGCAATCGAAACACTAGGTTTTGGGGAAATTTGGTTAGACGAGTTGGAAAGAAAAGGCCAAAGTTACACTTATGACACAGTAAATGATATCGTTAAACGATATCCTCAAGCACAAGTATTTTTTGTTATAGGAACTGATCAATACAATCAATTAGATAAGTGGTATATGATTGATGCTTTAAAATCAAAGATAACTTTCATCGTCGTAAATCGCGAAAAAGAAACACAAAAGGTAGAACGTGGCATGAAAGCTATAAATATTCCACGAATTGATATTAGTTCAACTTCTATACGAGAAAGAGTAAAAAATAATCAAAACATCCAAATGCTAGTTCCTCAAACAGTAGAAAGCTATATTAGAGAGGAAGGGTTATATGAAAATAGAGAAAGCTAAAAAGTTAATCGAAGATAAATTACCAGAAAAAAGATATAAACATTCTTTAAGAGTAGCTGAAACCGCGGTTAAATTAGCGGATATCTATGATGGTGATAAAGATAAAGCAGAACTCGCAGGTATTTTACATGACTATTGTAAATACGATGACTTAGGTTCAATGTATCAAATCGTCAGACAACATGAACTTAATAGTGATTTACTGAGCTATGGTTCAGAAATTTTACACGGGCCGGTTTGTGCTGTAATTATGAAAGAACAGTATGGTGTCAGCGATGAAGAAGTCTTATTAGCTATTGAAAATCACACGACTGGCCGTGCACAAATGACTAAAACAGAAAAGCTTGTGTTTATTGCAGATTATATAGAACCCGGTCGTCAGACCCCAGGAATTGAAGAAATTCGAGATTTAGCATACAATCAAGGTAGCTTAGATAATACAATTTATGAAATATCTAAGCGAACTGTCTTGCACTTAATCAGTAAGGATATCAATGTTTTTGACGCGACCATTGGATGCTTGAATTATTACAATTATAGTGACCAAAGAGTAAAGGATGATTAAATGAATTCAGATCAATTATTAAACATGGCTGTCGAAGCGACAGAGAGTAAAAGAGCAGAAGATATTATTTCTTTAAACATGAACGGTATTAGCGATATGACAGATTACTTTATCGTTTGCCACGGCAACAATGAAAGACAAGTACAAGCGATTGCACGTTCAGTAAAAGATGCTGCACACGAAGCGGGCATTGATGTAAAACGTATGGAAGGATTTAACGAAGCAAGATGGATACTTATCGATTTAGCTGACGTGGTTGTCCATATTTATCATAAAGACGAACGTGGTTATTACAATATCGAGAAATTATATCAAGATGTTCCTCTGGAAACCTATAGACAGGCAGTTTATTAATTATGGTTCAATATGAAGAAATGAGTTTATTTTATGATCAATTAACATTTGATCAACCATATGAATCATGGTTGGACATCGTAAACCATTTTTCATTGAAAAAGTCATCAATATTAGATTTAGGTTGTGGAACCGGTAGTTTTACAACATTGTTAGAAAGCTTTGATGAGGTAACCGGTATGGATTTAAGCATTGATATGTTATCCGTGGCAACTCAAAAATCTAATAACGTTAACTGGATAGAAGGTGACATGACTGAATTCAATCTCGACAAACAATTTGATGTAATTACGATATTTTGTGATTCATTAAATTATTTGCCAAATGAAGATGATGTCATATCAACATTCTATAATGTCTTCAAACATTTAGACCAAGAAGGTACATTTATGTTTGATGTACATACAGTTCATAAGATGAATACATTATTTAATAATCAAAGCTATATTGATGAGTCAGAAGATGTATTCTTAGCATGGGAAGCTGTTAGAGGTGAAGAACCTCTAAGTGTGTGGCATGACATGACGTTTTTTATTAACCAAAGTGAGCATAACTATAAACGTTTTGATGAATCGCATTACCAACGTACATTTACTGAAGCAAAATATAAAGAAATGCTTACTCGAGTAGGCTTTTCTAAAATAGATACATTTGTAGACTTTGAAATAGAACATCATGATGATAATGCAGCTGAGCGCTTATTTTTCATAGTTAGAAAATAAATAAAGTAAAAGCACTTCTTTATACGTGTAATGTATAATGGAGTGTTTTTTTATGCAACGATATTGGGAGAAGATTAAACCGTTTATTTTAAAGTATAAATTGATTATAGCTTTGAGTCTCACCTTAGTAATGATGTGTGCTTTATTAATATCTAGTTTGTTTAACTCTAATCATGCTAGCTCTGAACCTCTAAAAACGGATGAATTTAATTTGAATCAAACCCCGTCTTTAGCATCATCGACGAACGAATTGTCTGCACAACAAAATAAACATACGCCAAAACAGCCTCAAACTGAATCGCAAAGTACAAATGATTTTATTTATGTTGATATAAAAGGGGCAGTAAAAAAACCAGACGTCTATAAAATGAAAGCAACGGACCGAATTAAACAACTTTTAGCGAAAGCCCAAGCCAAAAGTAATGCTGATTTAAGTCAAGTGAATCTTGCTGAAAAACTTATGGATCAAAAACTCGTCTATATTCCTAAGAAAGGAGAACAAAGTAATCAAATAAGTGGAAATATTGATGGTCATCAAGAAGATGTGGCTGCTACTAGTAATGTTTCTAAATCTGAAAACAGTGAAACAATAAACTTAAATAATGCAACAGAATCTGATTTAATGAAAGTTCCTGGTATCGGACCAGTAAAAGCACAAGCGATAATAGAATATAGAGACAACGAAGGCAGTTTTAATTCTGTAGATCAACTAACTGAAATAAGAGGTATTGGTGAGAAGACATTAGAAAAATTACGAGACTATTTCACAGTTTAGTTATTGAAAAATGATTTAAATATATTTAATCTATGAGTATATGAAATTTTTGGAGGTAACATCATGAAACGAATAAAATGGGATGAATACTTTATGGCTCAAAGTCACTTATTGGCATTACGTTCTACATGTCAGCGTTTGTCAGTAGGTGCGACCATTGTTAAAGATAATAGAATTATTGCTGGCGGATATAATGGTTCAGTTTCCGGCGAAGTACATTGTATTGATGAAGGTTGTTTAATTGAGGATGGCCATTGTATAAGAACGATTCATGCAGAGATGAACGCGTTATTACAATGTGCCAAGCAAGGGGCATCCACTGAAGGAGCAACGATATATGTAACTCATTTTCCTTGTCTCAATTGTACGAAGTCAATTATTCAAGCGGGTATTACAACAATTTATTACGCTGAAGATTATCATAATCATGAGTATGCAATAAGATTATTAGATCAATCTAATATTGAGTATAAAAAAATACCTTTCGACCAGCATCACGTAGCCCAATATTTATTAAATAAATAATAATGATCTACTACGCTATCGCATTATTAGTAGGTATCTTATGGGTGCACGTTAAATTATTAGCTATATGTGTTTTTATATTATTAATCTTTGTTGCCATTAGGAAACATTTTAAATGGCAACAATATTTACTGCTTTTAACTATTCCAATAGTAAGTTATTTTTATTTTCAACACCATTATAATTTAGCAATTTCAAAGCAAACATACATAAAGACACACGAAGATTTTAATGGAAGTGTTCAATTTTTAAACCAAGCCTTTATAAAAGATAATAAATTACAAGGCACAGTCAAAGTAAATGATGATTTATATAAATATTACTATTTTCTAGATAATCAAGATTTAAGTAAAGTGCAAATGTTTCTACAACATCGCAGTTGTAACGTTAAGGGTAAGATAAAGCAGAATAATAAAGATCCAAATAGTAAACCTTTTTTATTTATTAATGATGTGGACTTCAAGAGTTGTAAAGCAACAGATAACGCAGTTTTGTTAAATCTTTTAAATCATCATAAGCAATATATTTATGAGAAGTTGAAAGGGACACAACTCAATAAACCTGAAAGAATTATTGCTCACATTAGTGGTGACACGTTGAAAATGGACGAAGACATTATTGATAAATTTAAAGAAATAGGAATATATCATTTATTAGCAGTGAGTGGCACACATATAGGCATTATAGTGGGATTATTGTATTTCATCTTAAATAAACTTAAGATACCGTTAATATTGATTAACACCATTATTGTTATGATATTGCCAATTTATGCGATTTATACTGATTTTGCTCCGAGTGCGGTACGTGCAATATGTGGGGCTATTTGTATCGTATTGTTTAAAGACCTTATCTTTAAAAATTCAATGAATATTTTAGGTTGTAGTTTTATATTTTTGAGTTTGTTGAACCCCTCGTTAATATATAATATTGGTTTCCAGTTCTCCTATTTAATCACTTTTTGTATATTATTTTCTTCACCAATTTTCACTAATACGACTCCTATTTTTGCGCTCATACATATGACGGTCATTGCCCAATTAGGGTCATTTATTATCAGTGCAATCTATTTTAATCAAATTCAATGGATAGGAATTTTTGCAAATCTATTCTTCGTCCCTTTTTATAGTTTATTATTTTTCCCGATAATTATTTTATATTTTATAACAGTTCATTTTCCTTTTGAAATAAACATTCTCACTTATTTCGTTAATATATTATTTAATTTTCATGATTTTATGATTGAGTTATTTTATTTATTAAGTCGTTTTAAATGGTTTATTCCAAAACTTAGTGAATTGTACGTAGTGATTGCAGTTTTATTGATTTTATTTATGTTGATTATTTATACTTATAAACGCTATTTGTTATTTATTATGATGAATGTTGCGCTTTATGTATTGGTTACTATTCTACCTATCCCCCATGAATATAGATTAACTATGTTAGATGTTGGCCAAGGCGATGCTTTACTATTTGAAACCGCGCATCATCATAGTATTTTAATAGATACCGGTGGAAAGGCGATGCGTCAGAAAGGACATAATAGCCATAATATAGCAAAATACCATATACTACCTACTTTAAAAAAGCATGGTCTAAATCAAATCAATTACCTCGTTTTAACACATCCACATGAAGATCACATCGGTGAACTCTTTTATTTAATTGACCATTTCTCTATTGAACATATTATTATAAATCCAGCTAGTTATAACAGTATACAATTACAACATTTAAAGCACGTCTGCGATCAAAAGCACATCAAATTAATAGACTATGTATCATTATCTTCCTTTAAATTTGATGATGCACAAATTACATTTTGTAAAACAACAATGAATCAATCGCAGGATCTTAATGAACATAGTATTACTACGTATATCCAGTATAAACACTATAAGATTTTATTAATGGGAGATGCGACTACGAATAATGAACAACAATTTTTGCAAAGATATAATATTTCTCATATTGATATTTTGAAAGTTGGACACCACGGTAGTAAAACAAGTTCAAGTGAACAATTTATAAATCAGGTAGAACCTAAAGTTAGTTTAATATCGGTAGGTAAAAACAATATATATAACTTACCAAACAATGAAGTTTTAGAACGACTTCAGCGTTTACATTCAAAAATTTTTATGACCTCAACTGAAGGTGAGACAACTGTGACTTTATCTGAGGAATTACAAGTTGAGACCGAAGCATCATAATGATTTTATCTAGTTAGAAATTATTACACATGATATAATGACGAAGTATGTATTAGCGATGAAAGGGTGCCACTTATGAGTGAAAATATAATCGTTTTATATGGGGAAGTACCTGAATTAATCGAGAAGAAGTCGGAAGAGTTGATTGACCAATATTTAGATGAACCGAAAGATGATTTCAACTTTGTTAAATTTAATTTGTATGAAACAGAAATCTCACAAATTATTGAAGAGGCCTTAACAATGCCGTTGTTCTCAACCCAAAAAGCATTACTCATTCAAAATGCTTTTGTCTTTACTGGAGAAAAGCCACCTAAAGATATTAATCATAATCTTGAAGCATTAAAGGAATTTATTGAAAAATACGATGGTGAAAGTTTAATTATTTTTGAAGTTTATAATACAAAGCTAGATGAAAGAAAAAAGCTTGTTAAAACATTAAAGAAAAATGCCCAATTAAAAAAGATTGAACAAATGTCAGAAGAAGAAATAAAAAAATGGATTCTTAATCAATTACATAATAATTATAAAGACATTAAAAGAGACGGATTAGACTTATTTATTGAGTTAACAGGCGTAAACTATAATATAGTGAAACAAGAGTTAGAAAAATTAATGCTTTTTTTAGGGGATCGTCCAACGATAAACAAACAGGATGTTAACAAAATTGTTAATAGAAGTCTTGAACAGAATGTGTTCCTTCTTACTGATTACATTCAGAAAAATAAAAAAGATAAAGCAATTCAACTTGTAAAAGATTTAATTGCGATGAAAGAAGAACCAATAAAATTACTAGCACTGATTACGAGCAATTATCGTTTGTTTTATCAAAGTAAGATTTTAAGTCAAAAGGGCTATAGTGGGCAACAAATTGCGAAAACGATTAGCGTGCATCCATATCGAGTTAAATTGGCTTTGAATCAAGCTAGATATTATCAATTAGAGGATTTGTTAAATATAATAGATAGCTGTGCAGAAACTGATTATAAATTAAAATCATCCTATATGGATAAGCATTTAATCCTTGAATTGTTCATACTTTCACTTTAAATCAAATAAAAAAAGTTCAAGCTAAGGCTTGAACTTTTTTATTATTTACTACCAGTCATCAATGATGATTTGATGCGAGCAGCTTTATTTTTGTGGATTAAGTTGCGTTGAGATGCTTTGTCAACTTTTTTCAAAGCAAAGCTTACTAATTCATCTTTGTTATCAGCGTTTGTGTTGATAGCTGAATGTGCTCTTTTAATAGCAGTACGCATTTCACTTTTTTGTGAGATATTACGTTCCTCAGCAGTGTGAGTTGTTTTAACACGTTTAATTGCAGATTTAATGTTTGGCATCTATGTCACCTCCTAAAAGTGATCTTTTCTATCAAATAGAAATTTGATTACAACAAGAAATATTTTATCAAAAGGAGCCTTTTTCTGCAATCATTATTTTACTAAAGCACGATTTAATAAATAATATGAGGTTATGCCATTTGGCATAAGCGACAATAACTACTATAATGTTAAGCGTATTAATAACAGAATTTAATAATACTTATATTACTTTAATAGAGTTCTTGAGACGTTTGCAATTGTGTTGTAAAAGCGTTATTATATCGAAGAATGTTATACATAAGATAAGGTAATAATTTTGAAAGTGGGAAGGAAAAATTACATGGATAAACAAGAACGTTTTGATAGAAGGAAAAATATTAGAAATTTTTCTATAATCGCACATATAGATCATGGAAAATCTACATTAGCTGATAGAATTTTAGAAAATACTAAATCAGTTGAAATGAGAGACATGAAAGATCAATTACTAGATTCCATGGATTTAGAAAGAGAACGAGGCATTACAATAAAGTTAAATGCTGTTCGCTTAAAGTATGAAGCTAAAGATGGAGAGGTCTATACGTTCCATCTTATAGATACACCTGGACATGTCGATTTTACATATGAAGTTTCACGTTCATTAGCAGCTTGTGAAGGTGCTATTCTCGTAGTAGATGCTGCTCAAGGTATAGAAGCACAAACACTCGCAAATGTATATTTAGCTTTAGATAACGAACTAGAGTTACTTCCTGTAGTTAATAAAATTGATTTACCAGCAGCTGAACCAGAACGCGTGAAACAAGAACTTGAGGACGTAATCGGTTTAGATCAAGATGAAGTCGTTTTAGCAAGTGCTAAATCTAATATTGGAATTGAAGATATCCTAGAGCAAATCGTTGATACTGTACCACCACCAAGCGGTGATCCAGAAGCACCATTAAAAGCATTAATTTTCGATTCGGAATATGATCCTTATCGAGGTGTTATTTCATCAATTCGCGTTATCGAAGGTGTAGTTAAAGCTGGAGATCGTATTAAAATGATGGCGACAGGTAAAGAGTTCGAAGTGACAGAAGTGGGTATCAACACGCCGAAACAATTAGCCATTGATGAATTAACAGTAGGTGACGTTGGTTATATCATAGCTAATATTAAAAATGTTGATGATTCTCGTGTTGGTGATACAATCACACATGCGGCTAGACCAGCTGAAGAAGCATTAGAAGGTTATAAGAAAATGAACCCGATGGTCTTTTGTGGTCTATTCCCAATAGATAATAAAGACTACAATGATTTACGTGAAGCGCTTGAAAAATTACAGTTAAATGATGCCTCACTTGAATTCGAACCAGAATCATCTCAAGCATTAGGTTTTGGTTACCGTACTGGTTTCCTAGGCATGTTACATATGGAAATTATACAAGAACGTATTGAACGTGAATTCGGAATTGAACTTATAGCGACAGCGCCTTCAGTAATTTACCAATGTATCATGAAAACAGGAGAAGAAATTTCAGTAGATAATCCAGCGCAAATGCCAGAAAGAGATCAAATAGAGGCGATTTATGAACCGTTTGTTAAAGCTACTATGATGGTTCCAAACGATTTCGTAGGTGCGGTAATGGAATTATGTCAACGTAAGCGTGGGAATTTTGTAAATATGGAATATATCGATGATGTACGTGTAAACATCATTTATGAAATTCCATTATCTGAAGTTGTATTTGATTTCTTCGATCAACTTAAATCAAATACGAAAGGTTATGCTTCATTTGATTACGAATTTATTGATAATAAAGAAAGTAATTTAGTGAAAATGGATATCCTCTTAAATAGTGAAAAAGTAGATGCACTTAGCTTTATCGTACATCGTGATTTTGCTTATGAAAGAGGTAAAGCATTAGTTGAAAAACTTAAAACACTCATACCAAGACAACAATTCGAAGTGCCTGTTCAAGCAGCTGTTGGGCAAAAGATAGTAGCCCGTACAAATATTAAATCTATGGGTAAAAACGTATTATCTAAGTGTTACGGCGGGGATATTAGCCGTAAGAGAAAATTATTAGAAAAACAAAAAGCAGGTAAGGCTAAAATGAAAGCAGTTGGTAATGTAGAAATACCTCAAGATGCTTTCTTAGCAGTTTTAAAAATGGATGATGAATAGAAACCTTAATTTTGGAGGTCAGGACAAAGTGCTAATAAATGATTTACCTTTCATAGGTGATTAGCACAACATTATAAAGTGTCCTAGCCTCCAGTTTTTTTGGAAAAATAGAAGTAAAGTAAGTATTATAAAGTCGGGTGAATTAATAATGGAAGTAAAAAGTGCATATATTCATATACCATTTTGCGTGCGAATATGTACATATTGTGATTTCAATAAATATTTTATACAAAATCAACCAGTCGACGAATACTTAGATTGTTTGATAGAAGAAATGGAACGAAGTACTGTACGAACACTACAAACAGTATTTGTGGGAGGCGGGACGCCAACTGCATTAAATTTAGCACAATTAGAAAAGTTATTACTTGCCATCACGAAAATCTTTAACATTAAAGGTGAATTTAGCTTTGAAGCAAACCCTGACGAATTAACTTTAGAAAAAGTAAAATTATTAAAAGCATATGGCGTCAATCGCTTATCGATGGGTGTACAAACATTTAAGCCTGAATTATTAGAAATCTTGGGACGCACTCATAATATGCAAGACATATATCAATCCGTTGAAAACGCTCGTAAAGTAGGTATCCCATCAATTAGTTTAGATTTAATGTACCATTTACCTAGTCAAACAATGGAAGATTTTAAAGATAGTTTAGATAAAGCATTAGCTATGGATATTGATCATATTTCTAGCTACGGGCTTATTTTGGAACCTCAAACTCAATTTTATAATATGTATAGAAAAGGGAAACTGAAGTTGCCGAATGAAGACGTAGGTGAAGAAATGTATGATTATTTATTGCATCGCATGGAACGATCTTCTATGCATCAATACGAAATTTCAAACTTTGGTAAAGAAGGTCATGAATCTGAACATAATAAAGTTTATTGGAGAAATGAAGGTTATTATGGATTTGGTGCAGGTGCTAGTGGTTATGTTGACGGAGAGCGTTATACAAATGTAAACCCTGTGAATCACTATATTAAAAAAATAAAAAGTAATGAACGACCGTTACTACGTTCAGAATTTCCAACAAAAGTTGAACAAATGGAAGAAGAAATGTTTTTAGGCCTACGCATGAACGAAGGCGTTAGTAAGCAGAGATTTTATGATAAATTTGGTCAAACAATAGAGGATATATATGGTTCATCACTTACGCAGTTACTAGATCAACACTTGATTAAAGAAGAAAATAATCATCTCAAATTGACTGATAGAGGCAAGGTTGTAGGTAATCTTGTATTTGAATCATTTTTATTAAACATTTAATTTAAAATTTCGATGCTTTAACATTGACTTACTTTGACCAATTTGATAAATTATAATTAGCACTTGAGAGAAAAGAGTGCTAATGAGGTGAAAGCATGATTAGTGATAGACAATTGAGCATACTTAATGCAATTGTTGAAGACTATGTTGAATTAGGCCAACCAATTGGTTCTAAGACGTTGATAGAACGTCATAAGCTCAATGTAAGCCCAGCTACTATAAGAAATGATATGAAACACCTAGAAGAACTTGCATTGATTGAAAAATTGCATACGTCTTCAGGTCGTTCGCCTTCTGAGTTAGGCATTAGATATTATGTGAACCAATTATTAAAGCAAACATCTCATCAACAAGAGAAGAAGATACAACGGTTGAGAGCATTACTAATTGAAAATCAATACGATATATCATCAACTTTAAGTGAATTTGCTGATGAATTATCAGTAGCCTCTCAATATACAACGTTGGTCATGCATCCTAACCACAATAAAGATATTATTAATAACATCCACTTGATTAGACCCAATGCACATTTGGTTATCATGGTTGTGGTATTTTCATCAGGGCATGTTGAGCACTTACATCTAGCATCTGATGCGCCATTATCAAATGATGAGTTAATGAAAATATCGAATTTTGTTACCGATAAATATAACGAATGGAACAATTATCATTTCGAAGATGAATTAATGTCATTCGTTAATTCCAATATGGAGAAATCATTTATCGAGAACATGCTAAATACAATCGATGCTCATTTTGATAATCAAAGTAATGGCATTTACATGGGTGGAAAGGTTAAACTAATTGATGCATTAAATGAAAATAATGTTTCGTCGATCCAACCCATTTTGCAATATATAGAATCAAAGAAAATCACCCAATTACTTGATGACATGTCTAATTCCGAGATAAATGTTAAGATTGGACATGAAATAGAATCAAGTTTGAGTGATATATCTATCGTTACAAGTGAATATCACATTGATGATAGACTAAAAGGAAAGATAGCGGTAATCGGACCGACGGCTATGAATTATCAAAATGTTATCAAAATCTTAAATACGATTTGGTAACGAGGAAATGTATTGGAGGGCAGACAATGACAGAAAAAAATGAATCAGTAAACAACCAGTTTGATGATCAACAATCAGATGATCAATCAAATTCAGACAACCAAGGTCAGACATCTGAAGAAACGGTTAAAAATACTGAAGAAACGACGCAAGAGGAACAAGACAATCTGCATGAAGACAATACAGAATCAACTGACGCAGATTTAGACCCTAAAGATGAAGAAATTCAACAATTGAAACAAGATGTTCAAGAAAATGAAGAAAAATATTTAAGATTATATGCTGAATTTGAAAACTACAAACGTCGAATTCAAAAAGAAAATCAAACGATGAAAGCTTATAAAGCACAAGATGTGTTGAATGATATTTTACCAACAATTGATAACATCGAACGTGCTTTACAAATAGATGGTGAAGATGAACAATTCAAATCACTTAAAAAAGGTGTAGAAATGGTTCATGAAAGCCTATTAAATGCCTTGAGTAAAAACGGATTAGAAAAAATCGACGCAGAAGGACAGCAATTTGATCCAAATGTACATCAGGCAGTAGTTCAAGATGAAAACCCTGATTATGAATCAGGACAAATCACCCAAGAACTACAAAGTGGTTATAAATTGAAGGAACGTGTATTAAGACCTTCAATGGTTAAAGTAAACCAATAAGAAAAAACATTAATAAAAACATAAATTTCAATAAACATACAGGAGGAATTTTATTATGAGTAAAGTAATAGGTATTGACTTAGGTACAACAAATTCTTGTGTCTCAATTTTAGAAGGTGACGAACCTAAAGTTATCCAAAATCCTGAAGGTGCTAGAACAACTCCATCAGTTGTAGCATTTAAAAACGGTGAAACACAAGTAGGTGAAGTTGCTAAACGCCAAGCAATCACTAACCCTAATACAATTCAATCAATCAAACGTCATATGGGTACAGATTATAAAGTAGATGTTGAAGGCAAATCTTATACACCACAAGAAATCTCAGCAATGGTACTACAAAACTTAAAAGGTACTGCTGAAGATTACTTAGGTGAAAAAGTAGAAAAAGCAGTTATCACAGTACCTGCTTACTTCAATGATGGTGAACGTCAAGCAACTAAAGATGCTGGTAAAATTGCTGGTTTAGAAGTTGAACGTATCATCAACGAACCAACAGCAGCAGCATTAGCATATGGTTTAGACAAAACTGAAGAAGATCAAAAAGTATTAGTATTCGACTTAGGTGGCGGTACTTTTGACGTATCAATCCTAGAATTAGGCGATGGCGTATTTGAAGTACTTTCAACAGCAGGTGACAACAAACTTGGTGGTGACGACTTTGACCAAGTTATCATCGATCACCTAGTATCTGAATTCAAAAAAGAAAACGGCGTTGATTTATCACAAGATAAAATGGCATTACAACGCTTAAAAGACGCTGCAGAAAAAGCTAAAAAAGACTTATCAGGCGTATCTCAAACACAAATTTCATTACCATTCATCTCAGCTGGTGAAAGTGGTCCATTACATTTAGAACTTAACTTAACTCGTTCTAAATTCGAAGAATTAGCTGATTCATTAATCAAACGTACTATGGAACCTACACGTCAAGCTATGAAAGACGCAGGTTTAACAAGTTCAGACATTAACGAAGTTATCTTAGTTGGTGGTTCAACAAGAATCCCAGCAGTACAAGATGCTGTTAAAAAAGAAGTTGGCAAAGAGCCACACAAAGGTGTTAACCCTGACGAAGTAGTAGCTATGGGTGCTGCTATCCAAGGTGGCGTTATCACTGGTGATGTTAAAGACGTAGTATTACTAGACGTTACACCATTATCATTAGGTATTGAAATCATGGGTGGACGTATGAATACACTTATCGAAAGAAATACAACTATTCCAACTTCAAAATCTCAAGTTTACTCAACAGCTGCAGATAATCAACCAGCAGTTGATATCCATGTGTTACAAGGTGAACGTCCAATGGCTTCAGACAACAAAACACTTGGTAGATTCCAATTAACTGATATTCCACCAGCTCCACGTGGCGTACCTCAAATCGAAGTTACTTTCGATATTGATAAAAACGGAATCGTTAATGTTAATGCAAAAGACTTAGGTACTAATAAAGAACAAAACATTACAATTCAATCAAGCTCTTCACTTTCAGACGATGAAATTGACCGTATGGTTAAAGATGCTGAAGAAAATGCAGAAGCAGATAAAAAACGTCGTGAAGAAAGTGATTTACGTAACGAAGCAGATAGCTTAGTATTCCAAGTTGAAAAAACAATTAGTGATCTTGGTGACAACATTGGTGAAGAAGATAAGAAAAATGCTGAAGACAAGAAAGAAGCATTAAAATCAGCACTTGAAGGTGAAGATATCGAAGATATCAGAACTAAGAAAGAAGAATTAGAAAAAGTTGTTCAAGATTTATCAGCAAAAGTTTATGAGCAAGCTGCACAAGCACAACAACAAGCTCAATCTGGTGAATCAGCTGATTCATCTGCACAAGATAGCAATGTAGAAGATGCTGACTTTAAAGAAGTAAAAGATGACGAAAACAAAGACGACAAAAAATAAGTTCAGTAATGACTAACAAATTGTTAATAATCAAATATAACACAATTGCTTAGCCAAAATTAGTCAAAGTCAATTGAACATTGGCTTTGACTTTTTTCTTTATTTTGAATTGCAATGAGGTCACGTTATATAATTTTCTTAAATGAGTTTATATCTCAAACGACTATAAAATACAGTAAAGGAGAGATAACTGTGGCTAAAAGAGATTATTATGAAGTCTTAGGAGTAAGTAAAGATGCTTCGAAAGATGAAATAAAAAAAGCTTACCGTAAATTATCAAAAAAATATCATCCAGATATTAACCAAGAAGAAGGTGCCGACGAAAAGTTCAAAGAGCTTTCAGAAGCATATGAAGTATTAAGTGACGAAAATAAACGTGCAAATTATGATCAATTTGGTCATGATGGTCCACAAGGTGGTTTTGGTGGACAAGGTTTTGGCGGCCAAGACTTCAGTGGCTTCGGCGGCGGTTTCGAAGACATCTTCAGTTCATTCTTTGGTGGTGGAAGACAACGTGATCCAAACGCCCCACGAAAAGGTGATGATTTACAATACACAATGACAGTAACATTCGACGAAGCAGTGTTTGGTACTGAAAAAGAAATTTCTATTCGAAAAGACGTTACTTGTCATACTTGTGATGGTGAAGGTGCAAAACCTGGCACGAAAAAGAAAACTTGTTCATACTGTAACGGTGCCGGTCACGTATCTGTTGAACAAAATACAATTCTTGGCCGAGTAAGAACTGAAAAAGTTTGTCCATCATGTAATGGTACAGGACAAGAATTTGAAGAGCCATGCCCAACTTGTCATGGTAAAGGTACAGAAAATAAAACAGTTAAAATCCGTGTAACTGTGCCTGAAGGTGTAGATAATGAACAACAAATCCGTTTAGCAGGAGAAGGTGGTCCAGGTGAAAACGGAGGACCACAAGGTGATTTATATGTCGTATTTAGAGTAAAACCATCTGACACATTTGATAGAGATGGAGACGATATATTCCATTCGTTAAATATTAGTATTGCGCAAGCAAGCTTAGGTGACGAAATTAAAGTACCTACTCTAAATGGACAGGTAATGCTTACTATTCCAGCAGGTACACAAACAGGTAAACAATTCCGCCTAAAAGATAAAGGTATTAAAAATGTACATGGATACGGATATGGTGACTTGTTTGTAAATGTTAAAGTTGTTACACCAACAAAAATGTCTGATCGACAAAAAGAATTATTACGTGAATTTGCAGAAATAGATGGAGAACAACTAGAAGAGCAACCGACAAATTTCAAAGATAAAGCTAAAAGATTCTTTAAAGGAGAATAGCAAATGAACTGGACCGAAGTATCAATTACAGTAAATCATGACGTTGTCTACGTGGTCACGAATATTCTAGAAGAGTTAGGCTCAAATGGTGTCGTTATCGAAGATTCAAATGATCTTAAACATGACTTTGCAGATAAACATGGTGAAATATTTGAATTAAATGAATCAGATTACCCGGACGAGGGTGTAAGAGTTAAAGCTTATTTCAATGAAATGAAATATACAGCACAACTTAAAAACGAAATTCAAACACAAATTAAGCAAATATCAAACCTCGATAATAATATATTTGAATTTGAAGAATCTACGATAAGAGATCAAGACTGGGAAAATGAATGGAAAAATTATTTCCATCCTTTCCGTGCATCAGAGAAATTTACAATTGTTCCAAGTTGGGAATCATACCAAAAAGAAGACGCAAATGAACTATGTATAGAATTAGATCCTGGAATGGCCTTCGGAACTGGTGATCACCCAACAACAAGCATGTGTTTAAAAGCAATAGAAACATATGTAAAACCTGATGATTCTGTAATTGATGTTGGTACTGGTTCTGGCATTTTAAGCATTGCTTCTCATCTATTGAATGTTCAACATATTAAAGCAATAGATGTTGATGAACTTGCTGTGAGAGTAGCTAAGGAAAACTTCGAAAAAAATCAATGCGTAGATGCAATCGAAATTGTTGAAGGCAATTTATTAAAAGAAGAACAACAACAATATAACGTCGTAATTGCGAATATTTTAGCTCACATTATTGATGAAATGATTGAAGATGCTTATAATACGTTAAAAGAAGATGGTTATTTTATCACATCTGGAATTATTGAGGAAAAACACGAGGCCATCGTAGAACATATGAAGCGTATTGGGTTTAACATTATTTCAATTAATCACGATAACGGATGGGTCTGTATCGTTGGACAGAAAGTGAGCGAATCATAATGCAAAGATATTTTTTAAACCAAAACGCTGATGATCATCAGCGTTTTTTTATTACAAATAAAGATGATATACATCATATTAAAAATGTGATGCGTCATCAAATAGACGATTATATTATTATTACTTTTGAAGATAAACAGGTTTATGAATGTAAAATCATTGATATGAATGACAACGGTGTTGAAATTATACTTGAGAATAAAATTGATATAGATACAGAATTGCCACAGGAGGTTACAATTTGTAGTGGTTTAATCAAAGCAGATAAATACGAGTGGTTGTTACAGAAAGCTACTGAATTAGGGGCAAGCCAATTTATAGCTACAGCGATGCAACGTTCTGTCGTGAAATTAAACAATAATAAAGTTGCGAAGAAATTGGATCGTTGGGAAAAAATTATTAAAGAAGCTGCAGAACAAAGTTATCGACTTACGATTCCTAAAATAAACTATGCATCGAATTTAAAAGAAATTTATGGTAGTATTGAAGAATATGACTATGTTCTTATTGCATATGAAAATGCAGCTAAAGATGGAGAGAATATAAATTTTAAATCGATAATAAAGCAATTCTCTTATGGTGATCGTATCCTTGTCATATTCGGGCCAGAAGGAGGGCTCACCGAAGAAGAGATTTCTTTATTTGATAATAAAGCCAATCAAATTGGTCTTGGTCCGAGAATATTAAGGGCAGAAACAGCACCGCTTTACGTATTGAGTGCTATAAGTTATGAAAAAGATTTATTGGAGTGATATTTATGTCAACTGTAGCCTTTCACACATTAGGCTGTAAAGTAAACCATTACGAAACTGAAGCAATTTGGCAATTATTTAAAGATGCAAATTACGATCGCGTTGACTTTAATACAAACGCTGATGTATTTGTAATCAATACATGTACTGTTACTAACACTGGTGATAAAAAAAGTAGACAGGTTATTAGAAGAGCCATTCGTCAAAATCCTGATGCTGTTGTATGCGTAACAGGTTGTTATGCACAAACTTCACCAGCTGAAATTATGGATATTCCTGGAGTGGATATCGTTGTAGGTACTCAAGATAGAACGAAATTAATTGGTTATATTGAAGAATATAAAAAAGAAAGACAACCTATCAATGGTGTAGGTAATATTATGAAGAATCGTACTTATGAAGAATTAGAGGTACCGTACTTCACTGATAGAACACGTGCATCATTAAAAATTCAAGAAGGTTGTAATAACTTCTGTACATTCTGCATTATTCCATGGGCACGAGGCCTTATGCGCTCTAGAGATCCAGAAAAAGTAGTTGAACAAGCTACGCAATTAGTCGAATCAGGGTATAAAGAAATCGTACTTACAGGTATTCACACAGGTGGATATGGTCAAGATTTAAAAAACTATAATCTTGCTCAACTACTAAGAGATTTAGATACAGTAGATGGTTTAGAACGTATTCGTATTTCTTCTATTGAAGCAAGCCAACTGACGGATGAAGTAATTTCTGTTCTAGAACAATCCAATAAAGTTGTTAGACACTTACACATTCCATTACAATCAGGATCAGATTCGGTTCTAAAACGTATGAGAAGAAAGTATTCTATGGCTCATTTTTCAGAGCGTTTGACTCGTTTGCATGAAGCATTACCTGATTTAGCAGTGACTAGTGATGTTATTGTAGGATTCCCTGGAGAGACTGATGAGGAATTCCAAGAAACATATGATTTCATCGTTAATCATCAATTCTCAGAGTTACACGTATTCCCATATTCACCTAGAATTGGTACACCAGCTGCGAGAATGGACGATCAGATTGATGAAAATATTAAAAATGAACGCGTGCATACTTTAATTAACTTAAGTGATCAACTAGCTAAACAATATGCTTCAAAATTCGATCAAGATGTATTAGAAGTAATACCTGAAGAAGTTGGTAGTGAAGAAGGTACTTTAGTTGGTTATGCAGATAACTATATGAAAGTGGAATTCCAAGGTGACGAATCTTTAATTGGACAAATTGTTAAAGTGAAAATCACTAAACCAGATTATCCAATGAATGAAGGTCAATTATTAAGAATTGTAAACCATGCTTCTAATAGCACTGATCAGTCTGTGTTAGTATAATGTTAAAAATGTAAATTCATAATTGACCCGACTAATAAGTTATATTATACTATTCTATACATAGTTGAATACTATGTGCTGACAATAAAGTTTCGTTGATATTTGGAGGGAGGGAAATACACATGTCTAAAACAGTAGTAAAAAATAACGAATCTCTTGAAGATGCGTTACGTCGATTCAAGCGATCAGTTTCTAAAAGCGGTACAATCCAAGAAGTTCGTAAACGTGAATATTACGAAAAACCAAGTGTTAGACGTAAAAAGAAATCTGAAGCTGCGCGTAAACGCAAATTCAAATAATTGTTTGTTTCGTTGACTCCCTCAACACCAACATTTAATTATAAATAAAAAGCCTTAGTTGTTAATAACAACTAAGGCTTTTTTCTATATTTTTAACAATAAAGTAGATTCAAGTTTGATTAAATGGTTTAGCGAAAATGTGTAAAAGTATCAATGGTCAAACTTTACAAAAAATTATGTACTAATCGACTTAATTTGTCTTCGCATTATATGGATGCGGATCATTGTTTCTTTTATTCTAAGGGTAAATGTGCGATTTATTTCCCATTCATTACTATAATATATTTTGTTTATTCCATTTGAGTAAAAGAATATTATGAAAATATAGAATTTTAAGATGTAAACGGTATAATCATTTATTAATTTCATGTATAATTGAGTGGAGAGCGAGGTGATAGCGTGTTTTCTTCGAATAATTTACATAGAATCTTTGCAACTCAATTTGTAGAAAATGACACCTGGGTAAGCCATATTGCAAATTTCATTGTGAACCCCATTGTTTCACTTATTCTTACTTGTATTATCTTTACGGGGTTTTTATATCAATTATATTCCAAAAAAGTAAATATAATTGGTATCATTGCAACTCTTGCATTGATGACTTTCTTTTTAGGATTCTTTGTTAAGGGTGATGTTAATTTTTACTCAGTATTGTTATTTATTATTGGGGCAATATTAGTCATAATTGAGTTATTTGTCATAGGTGCAGTGATTGGTATTATTGGTTTAATACTCATTACTTTAAGCATAATTACATTAGGTGATAATTTAGTTTTGATGTTAGCCAATGTCGTTATAGCATTAATTTTATCATTAATTGAGTGGGTGGTACTTGTGAAAATATTTAAACGGACAATACCATTTTTAGATAAAGTAGTTCTAAAAGATTCTACAAACGCAGAAGCTGGTTACACTTCTCATGAAGATCGCTCTTATCTAGTTGGTCAAATTGCCAAAACGTCAACAGATTTACGACCAGCTGGCATAATAACTGTTAACAATGAACGTATTGATGCTGTCTCAGATGGTTCTTTTATTTTAAGGAATAAAGAAGTCAAAATTCTAGAAGTTGAAGGTACACGTGTCGTTGTTAGAGAATTTGAATCGTAAAGGAGAGTAAATATGATACCAATTATTATTATTATTGCAGTAGTAGTCGTTTTAGCACTACTAATTCTACTTTCTTTTGTACCTGTTGGATTATGGATTTCAGCTATAGCAGCAGGTGTTAAAGTAAGTATTAGTACACTTGTAGGTATGAGATTAAGACGTGTTTCACCACGTAAAGTGATTTCACCTTTAATCAAAGCACATAAAGCTGGATTAAATTTATCGACAAATCAATTGGAATCACATTTCTTAGCTGGTGGTAATGTGGATCGCGTAGTTGATGCAAATATTGCAGCTCAACGTGCAGACATTGATTTACCTTTTGAAAGAGGTGCAGCAATCGATCTAGCAGGTCGTGATGTATTAGAAGCTGTTCAAATGTCAGTAAATCCAAAGGTTATTGAAACACCATTTATTGCCGGCGTAGCGATGAACGGTATTGAGGTTAAAGCTAAAGCAAGAATTACTGTACGAGCAAATATCGCTCGTCTTGTCGGTGGTGCAGGTGAGGAAACGATTATCGCACGTGTAGGTGAAGGTATTGTTTCAACAATCGGTTCAAGTGAGCATCATACACAAGTGTTAGAAAATCCAGATAATATTTCAAAAACCGTGTTAAGTAAAGGATTAGATTCAGGTACTGCTTTTGAAATACTTTCAATTGATATTGCAGATGTAGATATTAGTAAAAATATCGGTGCAGACCTTCAAACTGAACAAGCACTTGCTGATAAGAATATTGCTCAAGCGAAAGCGGAAGAACGTAGAGCAATGGCTGTAGCAAGTGAACAAGAAATGAAAGCACGCGTTCAAGAAATGAAAGCGAAAGTTGTTGAAGCAGAAGCCGAAGTTCCTAAAGCTATGTCTGAAGCATTACGTTCAGGAAATATTGGAGTAAAAGATTATTACAATCTAAAAAATATCGAAGCTGATACAGGCATGAGAGAATCAATTAATAAACGCACTAACCCAGAAGATAACGGATCACCAGATAAATAATTAGGGGTGATTATATATGAACATTGGTATTATAATTTTTGTAATATCTGTTGTAATTTCTATAATAAGTGCAATTCGTGATGATAACCACAAGAAAAGGAATAAAACCCCTAAACAAACACAATCGTCAAAACCGAATGGTGAGCAGCCAAAATCTAAAGGGTTTTTAGAAGAAATAGAACGTACATTTAAAAAGCTTGAGCAAGAGTTTGATGATCCTTTTGGAGAATATACAGAACCTGAGAAAAAAACGACAGAGAAAAAAGAAACACCAAAACAAAAAGAAGCGCAACCAACTCAACCTCAGCTACAAACAGCAACACGTACTGAGAACAGAGAGGTAAAACCAGAAAAGGTTAAAAAAGTACAAGACGCTAAACCTGTTCAAACTACAAAACAACTTGAAGATGACTTGATGTCTGAACTCGAACAAGTTCGATCTGAAATAGATCGGGAACATGCTAAGCGAATTGAACGAACTGAACGAAAAGCACAAGAAATTATAAAAGATGAAAACTTAAGTGAGAGAACTAAAAGGTATCGCTTAAGACAGTTATTACAATCTAATCAAAACCATGAAGCACAGCCTAAAGAGAAATTACGTTTTGACCAAGATGAAATAGTAAATGGTATCATTTGGTCAGAGGTTTTAGAACAACCTAAACGTTTATAAACACTTGAACGAAAACAAATAGTACGAAACATACTAATAAATATTTTTTACAGTTTGTCGCTGAATATGTTATAAGACTGGACTTATTAAAGGTCCAGTCTTTTTTGTTAACGTGATTTTTAAAAAATGAAATTTACCCATTGAATTTGGGTCGCTTACAAATAATATTTTTGAAATCCATGATATAATGACAGTGTAAGATTTAATTGACAATGACCATTGATAGCATTCTTTGTGTTCGTCTTACATGCATTCATAAATTTTAAAGTTATATTCACTATGTGTTTTCAAATTTAAAATTTTAAATTTCGAGCGCTTCTATGCTTATATTTTAGTATTTATTTTTGTAACAGAAAATTTAATAAGATAAAATGATATTAAACTAATTTTTCAGGAAAAGGAGCACCTATATGCCAGGAATTATTCAAATTGATGACATCAATGAAGCTCAAGCTCTCATTGGAAATAATGATGAACATATCAAAGCCATTGAGGAAGGATTTGATGTCATTGTTCATGCTCGAGGACAAGAAGTTTCAGTTAAGGGAGAACGTATCGAGCATGTTGAAAAAGCAGAATCAGTACTCATTAATCTATTAAAAGTTATACAACAAGACGTTACCATTACGCTTAAAGATGTTGAAGCCGCAATTAAAATGGCTCAAAATGGTAAGATCCAATATTTATTAGATTTATATGATGATGAGATTACTAAAGATGCCTTTGGTAAGGTTATACGTGCTAAAACAATGGGACAACGCCTATACGTGAATGCGATGCATCATAATGATTTAGTATTTGGTGTAGGTCCTGCTGGTACAGGGAAGACATTTTTAGCTGTGGTTTATGCCGCTAAACAACTCCGAAAAGGGAATGTAAAGCGAATCGTGTTAACTAGACCTGCAGTAGAAGCAGGGGAATCATTAGGTTTCTTACCAGGAGATTTAAAAGAAAAAGTCGATCCATATTTACGTCCTTTATACGATGGTTTAAACACAGTTTTAGGTAGAGAACAAACTGAACGTTTTATTGATAGAGGAATCATCGAAATTGCACCACTTGCATATATGCGTGGTCGTACGTTAGATGATGCGTTTGTAATCTTAGACGAAGCACAAAATACAACACATGCTCAAATGAAAATGTTTTTAACACGTTTAGGATTTGGTTCTAAAATGATAGTAACAGGTGACCACACACAAATAGATTTACCAAAAGGTGTTAAGAGCGGATTAAAAGAAGCGATTAAAAAACTTAAAGATGTTAAAGGATTAAGTATTCACCATTTAGACCAAAGCGATGTCGTACGTCATCCATTAGTAAGTAAAATTATAGATCGGTATGAAGGAGAGAACTAAATGTTTACAATAGATTTTAGTGATCATACAAATATAGTTGAAACGGAATGGATTGAACAAATCGAGAAATTATTGAATTTTGCAAAAGACCAAGAAGGTATAGAGAGTGATGCAGAATTATCCATTACATTTGTAGATAAAGAAGAAATTCAAAATATTAATAAAATGTATCGCGATAAAGATAAAGTAACAGATGTTATTTCGTTTGCATTAGAAGAAGATGAACCAGTTATACATGATATTGACATGCCTCGTGTATTAGGCGATATTATTATCTGTACAGATGTTGCAGCTGAACAAGCCGAAACTTATGGCCATACCTTTGAAAGAGAACTAGGTTTTCTAGTATTACATGGTTTCTTACATTTACTTGGATATGATCATATGAATGAAACTGATGAAAAGCAAATGTTTGGTCGACAAGATGAGATATTAAATGCCTATGGCTTAACAAGAGATTAGGGCATTATTATGAAAAGATTTTCTTATGCATTTCAAGGTATGTGGGTCTTGTTGAAGAAAGATTATAAATTTTTGATGCATTTAATAACAGCATTCGTTGTCGTTTGTTTTGGTTTTTTCTTTAACATTTCACGCATAGAATGGCTCTTAATCATCGTTTCAATAGGTCTTGTTATCGCATTTGAAGTAATCAATACTGCTGTGGAGTATGTGGTGGATTTAGTAACTGAAGATTATCATCCTTTAGCTAAACATGCTAAAGATGTTGCCGCGTTTAGCGTGTTAATTGCTGCTATTGTGGCATTTATTGTTGGATTACTCATCTTTATACCTCACATTTTTAAGTAAGTTACTACAATTAAAACAAGGTAAGTAGAGAAAGTAATACAAAGGAACATCTCTTTTCTTTGAAACTTAGAATCTCTACTATTTATTTAGGAGTGATTTATTTGGCATATCAACAACATTATTTTGAAGCAGTAAGAGAGGCACAATCTCGAGCGTATGCACCTTATAGTCAATTTAAAGTAGGCGCTTATTTAGTTACTAAACATGGCCAAACATATTCAGGTGCCAATGTAGAAAATGCAGCTTATCCTATGGCTATTTGTGCTGAGCGTTCAAGTTTAGTAGCAGCAATATCAGATGGCGTTCAACCTGGTGAATTTGAATCAATTACGATTACTGTAGATGCAGAACAACCATCGTCACCGTGTGGCGCATGTCGCCAGTTCTTAAAGGAATTATGCGATGATGATATGCCAGTATATATGACAAATCACAAAGGTGAAATAATCGAATCAACGGTGGGTGAGTTATTACCGTTAGGATTTTCTGGAAAGGATTTAACAAAATGACAGAACATAAATCAGGATTTATATCAATAATAGGTAGACCCAATGTAGGTAAGTCTACTTTTATGAACCACGTTTTAGGACTTAAAATTGCAATTATGTCGGATAAAGCGCAAACTACTAGAAATAAAATTCAAGGTGTTATGACACAAGATGATGCTCAAATCATCTTTTTAGATACACCAGGTATCCATAAACCTAAACATAAACTTGGAGATTATATGATGAAAGTTGCCAAGAATACATTATCGGACACTGATGCGATTATGTTTATGGTTAACGTCACTGAAGAAATTGGTCGTGGTGATGAATTTATCATGGAAATGCTAAAAGATGTTAAAACACCAGTCTTTTTAGTATTAAATAAAATTGATTTAGTGCATCCAGATGCGTTAATGCCTAGAATTGAACAATATAAAGAATATATGGAATTCACAGATGTGATTCCAATTTCAGCACTAGAAGGGTTAAATGTTGATCACTTTATTGAAGTGCTTAAATCATACTTACCAGAAGGACCAAAATATTACCCTGATGACCAAATTTCTGACCATCCTGAACAATTTGTCGTAAGTGAATTAATACGTGAAAAGATTTTACATTTAACAAGTGAAGAGATTCCTCATGCTATCGGGGTGAATGTAGACCGAATGATAAAAGAGTCAGAGGATAGAGTTAGAATTGAAGCCACGATTTTTGTCGAAAGAGATTCACAAAAGGGTATTATAATCGGAAAAGGTGGTAAAAAGTTAAAAGAAGTTGGAAAACGAGCAAGAATTGACATCGAAAGATTACTCGGTTCAAAAGTTTATTTAGAGCTTTGGGTTAAAGTACAGAAAGATTGGCGTAATAAAGTTAATTTCATACGTCAAATGGGATATTTAGAAGATCAAGATTAAGTTGGAAGTCGGTGAGCTATCATGTTAATCAAACAAAAAGGAATTATTATTAAAACGGTTGATTATGGCGAATCCGATAAAATCATAACGATATTAAATGAATATGGTGCCAAAGTACCTCTAATGGTACGCAGGGCAAAAAAGAACAAACAAGGGTTGCAGGCAAATACGCAACTCTTTGTTTATGGTTTATTTATTTATTCAAAATGGAAGGGCATGGGATCTTTAAGTTCAGTTGATGTAATCGAGCAAAATTATCATTTGCGATTAGACATTTATGAAAGTAGTTATGCGAGTTTATGCACTGAAGCTATAGATCGTTCAATCGAATACGACGAGATTTCTCAATTTAGTTATGATTTATTGCATTTTATTCTTGAAAAGATTAAATCAGGTGTTTCAGCTCAGTTGATGTCAGTCGTTGTATTACTGAAATGTATGTCTCGTTTTGGATTCAGTGCAATTTTTGATCATTGCGTAGTCACAGGTAATACAGACCAATCTCAGCTTGTAGGTTATAGCTTTAAATTCGATGGAGCTATTTCACAAAAGGTTATACATCAAGATCCATATGCTTTCAAAATATCTAATAAAACATTGTACTTATTAGATATATTACTTAAATTACCAATTAATCAAATGAATAGTTTGAATATACATGGTGATGTCGTAGACGAAATGTCAGAATTAATTATATTACTATATAAAGAGTACGCAGGGACGTACTTCAAAAGTCAAAAATTAATCAATCAACTTAATCGATTAGAAGATATATAAAACCCGGAAAGTGATGAAATCTCACTCTCCGGGTTTGTTGTTTATATAAGTGTGATTATGAATTAAAAAGTAACTCTTTCAGCTAGGAATGATTCAAGCTCAGAAATTGGCATACGCACTTGTTCCATTGAATCGCGATCACGTACTGTAACTTGTTGATCTTCTAATGAGTCGAAGTCGAATGTGATACAGTATGGTGTACCGATTTCGTCATGACGACGGTAACGTTTACCAATTGATTGTGATTCATCAAAGTCGATTGAGAATTTAGTACTTAGTTGTTCAAAGACTTTGATTGCTTCGCTTGATAATTTTTTACTTAATGGTAATACTGCTGCTTTATATGGTGCTAAGGCAGGGTGGAAACGTAATACAGTTCTAGCATCTTTACTACCTTCAACGCCTTCTTCTTCATATGCATCACATAAGAATGCAAGTGTCACACGATCTGCACCTAATGACGGTTCGATACAATATGGTAAATATTTTTCACCTGTTTCTTGATCATGATATCTGAAGTCTTCACCAGAATGTTCACTATGTTTCTTCAAGTCAAAGTCTGTACGACTTGCGATACCCCATAGTTCACCCCAGCCGAATGGGAAGCGGTATTCAATATCAGTTGTGGCATTTGAATAGTGAGATAATTCATCTGCATCATGATCACGTAAACGTGTGTTGTCTTCGCTTAAGTTTAAGTCTTTAAGCCATTGACTTGCGAATGTTTTCCAGTAATTTTGCCATTCAATTTCTTCGCCTGGTTTACAGAAGAATTCTAATTCCATTTGTTCGAATTCACGTGTTCTAAAGATGAAGTTACCAGGTGTAATTTCATTACGGAATGATTTACCAATTTGACCAATTCCGAATGGTAACTTTTTACGCATTGTACGTTGAACATTTTTATAGTTCACGAAAATACCTTGAGCTGTTTCAGGGCGTAAGAAAAGTTCGTTAGTAGTATCTTCGGTAACACCTTGGAACGTTTTGAACATAAGGTTGAATTGACGAATGTCTGTCCAATTTGCTGTGCCACTTACTTCACAAACAATACCTTCTTCGTCAATAATGCGTTTCATTTCATCAAAGCTTAGACCGTCAGCTACGAAATCTTCATCGCCTTTTTCTTCAGCCATGTAGTTTTCAATTAATTTGTCAGCACGGTAACGAATCTTACTGTCTTTATTATCGATCATTGGATCATTAAAGTTACCTAAATGGCCAGATGCTTCCCAAGTTTTTGGGTTCATTAATATTGCAGCATCGATACCAACGTTATATGGGGATTGCGTGATGAACTTTTGCCACCAAGCTTTTTTAACGTTGTTCTTTAATTCAACACCTAGTGGACCGTAATCCCATGTGTTTGATAAACCACCATAAATGTCACTTCCTGGAAATACAAAACCTCTATGTTTTGCTAATTGAACAATCGTTTCCATATCTTTTGCCATTAAAAAACACTCCTTTTTTTACATAAAAACGCCCCAAGACCAAGAATAAGCCATAAAAGAGCTCACTCAAGGTCTTGGGACGAGTTAATTTTAAAATTTCATTAATTAAATGTATAAATGAATTATTATTTCATAACCCGCGGTTCCACCCAAATTAGTGTGTACACTCGCTTTCAAAGTCATTAAATTGTAGCCAAATATTTATGTTAAGCTCCCACCAACCTTAACTCGCTTTATATACTAATTTTAATGTATTGCTTATTTATTCGCAAGTAAATACATGTATTTGTGGCAATTTTAATTTCAATGTATAATTAATATGAACGAGTGAAAGGGTGAAGTCTTATAGAACTTAATAAAAGACAACAACAAATTGTTGAAATTGTTAAAAGTAATGGCCCGATAACGGGTGAACGAATTGCAGACCGACTCGATTTAACACGCGCTACACTTAGACCTGATTTAGCTATTTTAACAATGTCTGGTATTTTAGAAGCTCGTCCAAGAGTAGGTTATTATTATTCTGGTAAACCAAAGAATAAATTAATAACGGATGAGTTAAAGCAATATATTGTTAAAGATTATGCATCTTTACCGGTTGTAGTTAAAGACGAAATGTCGATATACGATGCGATTTGTACGATTTTCCTAGAAAATGTCAGTACGTTATTTGTCATTAATAAAAATGGAGATTTTTTCGGTGTATGTTCTCGAAAAGATTTATTAAGAGCGTCTATGATTGGAGAGGATATACATACGATGCCAGTGAATATAATAATGACACGCATGCCTAATTTACATTATATTTTCGAAGATGAAAAGGTTGTTCATGCAGCAAAGTTAATGATTGATAAAGAAGTAGATTCTTTACCTATAGTTACAACTAAAGATAACGGTAAATTAGAAGTTAAAGGACGTATTTCTAAAACGACAATTAATAAAATCTTTGTATCATTATCTAATGAATAGGTGGTTTATATAAATGGAAAATATTAGAATTATTGTGGCCTCAGATTCTGTAGGAGAAACTGCTGAACTTGTCGCAAGAGCTTGTTTATCACAATTCAATCCTAAACAGTGTGAAAGAGAAGTAAGTAGATATCCATATATTGATGCACTTGAAAATGTAGACGAAGTTATTCAAGTAGCAATCGATGCAGATGCTATTGTTGTGTATACATTAGTAAAACCTGAAATTCGTAAATATATGGAAGCTAAGGTACGTGAAAATAATATTCAAGCAGTTGATATTATGGGACCATTAATGAATATTTTATTAGAAAAGTTCGATGAAGAACCCTATTTTGAACCAGGGCTCGTACACCAACTGGATGAGGCGTATTTTAAAAAGATCGATGCTATTGAATTCGCAGTTAAATATGACGATGGTAAAGATCCGAAGGGATTATCAAAGGCCGATATTGTATTATTGGGTATTTCTAGAACTTCAAAAACACCACTTTCCCAATATTTAGCACATAAAAGCTATAAAGTTATGAATATACCGATCGTGCCTGAAGTAACACCACCAGATGATTTATTCGAAATCGATCCTTCAAAATGTATTGCTTTGAAGATAAGTGAAGAAAAGCTGAATCGAATTCGCAAAGAACGATTAAAGCAACTAGGTTTAGGTGATCATGCAAGATATGCAACTGAACAACGAATAGAAGAAGAGTTGAATTATTTCCACGAACTTGTAGACAAAGTAGGTTGTCCGGTCATAGATGTATCTGATAAAGCAATTGAAGAAACTGCTAATGATATTATAAGCATCATTGAGCAAAATCGTTTTACAAATTAATACAATAGTATATAATAGTAACCCAACATTTGATAGGTGATAAATTTGAAGATCGATCAAGAGACAATTAATACGATAAAAGCGCGAACAGACATATTAGATTTAGTGAGTGAATATGTCAAATTAGAAAAAAGAGGACGTAATTATATAGGACTATGTCCATTCCACGATGAAAAAACACCTTCATTTTCAGTATCAGAGGATAAGCAAATATGTCATTGTTTTGGTTGTAAAAAAGGTGGAAATGTCTTTCAATTCATACAAGAAATTAAAGGGATTTCCTTTACTGAAGCGGTGAAAGAACTCGGTGA